>PXCX01000273.1 GCA_003565195.1 PVC group bacterium
GGATTATCCACCGGATGTATCCGGTTGAACCCAGTCTAATCGATCGGGTCGAACGCGAGGAGGTGCCGACGACCCGGCGGGACGATCCATTTCAGCGCATGACCCCGGCAGAGATCAGTCGTGAACGTGAACCGGTACAACAGTTTTTCGAACAAATGGGTGTTCCTTTTCCCCCCGGATCGTCGATTGCTTACCGTCCCGCGATCGGCCAGCTTGTGCTTGCCAATACAGCCGAAAACCATGAAATCTTTAAGCGTATCCTGAACGAAATTGATGTGGTGCCCAACCAGGTGGAGATCGAAGCTCGTTTTGTTGAGGTCAATCAGACCGATTTGGAAGAGTTCGGCCTGCAATGGTTGCTCGACGACAACTGGCAGATGTTGCAAAGACGCGGTCAGGATCATTTGCCGCTGTCCGCCCGTCAACGGATCGAAATGCAAGCCAACGCGGCTAGAGGCGGCTTTACCCGCGGACTTCGATTCGGTTCAACCGCCGTTGAAGGACCAGTTGGCGGTGGTGAAGGGACTATGGGTAGCCTGATGACGATTTCAAGTGTTTTGACCAATCCGGAGTTTTCGCTGGTAATCAATGCCCTCGCACAGCAAGGGCATGCCGATGTTCTTTCGGCCCCGAAAGTTACCACCCGTGCCGGGCAGGAAGCCAATATCCGGGTCGTGACCGAGTACATTTATCCCACCGACTATGATATCCGCGAAATTACCGGCACTGTTGATGGACAAACCGTGGTCTTGGATGCTTTTACCATCCCAACCATGTTTGAAACCCGTGAAGTCGGCGTGATTCTAAGCGTCCTGCCCGAAGTTAGTCCTGACGACAACACCATAAACTTGACCTTGCGTCCCGAAGTGACCGATGAACCGATGTGGCGTAATTATGGCGCTGTGATCAGGCGTGCCGACGGATCCGAACAGCAAACCAATATGGAACAACCTTTTTTCCCGACCCGCACGCTGAATACCCAGATCTCGATCTATGATGGCGCAACTGTAGTGATGGGCGGTTTGATTACCGAACATCTTATCAGCGCGGATGACAAAATCCCGTTCCTGGGCGACTTGCCGCTGCTCGGATCTTTGTTCCGCAGTTCTTACAAAAGAAGCGAGAAACGTAATCTGCTGATTTTCGTTACCGCCCGATTGGTCGATCCGTCCGGTCAGGCGATACGGGATCGGCGCGGCATGGACGTTGTTGCGCCTCCGTTGGATGACGATGCAAGGCCGTAACAGGGTGCGTGACGGTCAGAGGGACGGGTGTTGTGTCCTCATTTGGCCTTGACTATTCCGCCGGCATCGCCGGGTCACGCTGTCTTCTGTTTGATGGCCACGGTTTGTTATACCGCGCATTTTTTGCGTTGCCGGTGATGACCAGTCGTGACGGCCGGCATACCCACGCGCTGCTCGGGTTCATTAGAATGATGCAACAAGTCTTGCGTTGCTGGCAAGCGACGCATGCGGCCGTCGCGTTTGATGCCGGTTTGCCGGACAAACGCATGCGTTTACTGGAAAGCTATAAGGCCCAAAGGCCACCCATGCCGCCAAGTTTGCGTGAACAAATTGAGTATGTTCATGAATATCTTGAGGCAGCCGGTATTCCGGCATTATCGGTCGACGGCGAAGAAGCCGACGATGTCATCGCGTCGCTGGTTGCCAAACTAGCGCGCGATCAACGACCCGAAATCCTGATTGTATCCAGCGACAAAGATCTTTATCAGCTTGCGACGTCGCGCGTGGCACTTGTTTCGCCGACAGGTAAAACGGAGCGGATGAATGCTGCCGAAGTGCTTCAGAAAACCGGCGTGCAACCTTGCCAGATCGTGGACTGGCTGGCGTTGATCGGCGATAGCGCTGATAATATCCCCGGTGTTCCTGGAATCGGGCCCAAAATCGCTGCCCGCTTACTGCAGCAACACGGATCTTTGGAAACCATATGGCAACACTTGGATACGGTTCGCCCCGAATCGGTGCAAGTCGCGTTGCGCCAACATCGCGAGATTGTAAACCGCAATGTCGACTTGATGACCTTGCGAAACGATTTGCCGGTCGAACCGCAAGCGTTGCAGGATCTGGCTTTAAAGGCGCCGGCCGGCGAGGCGGTAAACGATTTCTTCAAGCGTTACGATTTGAAATCAATGACCCCTGAAAAAAAGCCGGCTGCCAAATCGGAACAACAGGGAATGCTGGACTTGGATACGTGAGACCGGACCTATTAGCGTTTAATCAAATGACAGCCCAACTCAAATTGCTGCGCAAATTCAGTCCTTGACGGCAAATCCTCAGTTTATCTGCCATCTGACTTGACTGAGACGCCGACGCAAGGCATAATTAAAGAGTGATGTCTGAATCCGTCAACCCAGAATCGTCTTTCCCTCCTACGGCCGAAGCTTCATCGCGGACATGGGTTGTTGGCGATGTTAGTTACGCTAACAGCGCCGCCAAGTTCTGGTCGTCATTTTTGGACGACGTTCAAACACGGCATCCGTGCGCGGACTGTCTGACGCTGTCGGCGCCCTCTGAGGGGCCATTGCATCCCGGCCTGCTAATGCCGGAACAAACGCTTGCCGAATCCCTCGAACGGATAGACCTGCATACCGATTTTGACGTGGTGATGCGAAGTATCGCGGCCGAACTTGAAGCGGTCGGCCTGCCTCCCGCAGTGACCCTGGCAGTGATGGCCGGTGATAAACTTTTGGAAGATCAGGAATTGACCGATTTTCTGGATGCCGAGATTTTTCCTTTCCTGTTGGTTTGGTTGCTCGAATGGAGTTGCTTAAAAGAGGCGGCCTGGAACCGGTCCCGCTTGCGCGGCGATTTTAGCGCCGAGGATAGTGGCCGTGGCGTGTGTTACCGTATTAAGTTTCTGTTGAAAAACCGTCACTTGAGCGAAGGATTGTTCCGGCGATCATTGGTCATGCAGTGGGAAAGAACGCGCCGGGATCGAGGGGAGCGCGACGAACGGTGAAGCCGGTAAAGCCGAAAATCTTGCCGCGAAGCGAACATACCGTCAGTCGTAGCCTGATTGCGCCCGCAGCCCTGACTGTGCTTTACACCTTGAAACGCAACCGTCACCTTGGCTTTCTGGCGGGTGGCAGTGTCCGTGATTTGTTGATCGGGCGTGTGCCCAAAGATTTTGATGTGGTGACTGATGCCACCCCGGCGCGCGTCAAGAAGTTGTTCCGCCGTTGCCGGTTGGTCGGCAGGCGTTTCCGGTTGTGCCATGTATTGTTTGCAAACGACTTGATCGAGGTTGCCACCTTTCGCCGATCGGTGGTGGCCGATGAAGGGAACGGCGTGCCGCCGGATGCCGCGGGTGATGACGAAGGTAAACGGCGCGGCAAACCGCCGCGGGTGTTGGCGCGCGAAGGTATGCTTGTACGCGACAACGAATACGGGACACCGGCCGAAGATGCGCTGCGGCGTGACTTTACGATCAACGCCCTGTTCTACGATATTCGCGATTTTTCGGTGATCGATTATGTCGGTGGCCTCGATGATTTGCGGCGGGGAATCCTGCGCTCGATCGGCGACCCGCATGTCCGTTTTGTCGAAGATCCGGTTCGTATGCTGCGAGCCGTCCGCTTTTCGGCGGCGCTCGGTTTCCAAATCGATCCGGTATGTTGGATGGCGATAGAGCATCATTATCAACGTTTGGCTCTGGCCAATCATCATCGGTTGTACGATGAATGGTTGAAGGTGACAGGCAGCGGCGCCCTGATAAATATGGGCAAGGCATTGCTTGACGCACATCTTTTGTCGGTTATTCTGCCGGATTTCACGCGCTGGTTGACGGCGGCCGGGAATGATCGTCGCCACCGGTTTGTCATGGCCTGCGGTTGCCTGGATGCGTGGCGTCGCCATCATCAGAA
>PXCX01000312.1 GCA_003565195.1 PVC group bacterium
AGGAAGTGTGCGTTTAAGCGTACGGTTAAGCGTCCATAGCGTGCGAAGCCACACTTACTCGCCTTCTTAACCGCCACCCTTTTCTCGGATACCCTTAACCGACTCGCTTTTGTCCTGAGTAGGTGTTTAGAGCAAGTGTTTTGAGTAAGTGGATAGAGTAACTGAAGTTTTGCCATAAGCATTTTGCCAAGCCTACGTGTTCGTTTGCGGCGAAGCCATAATGCATCGCCAGATAGATATTTTGTGTATCCCTATTCTGACGGACCATTTCGCCCCTGCGGATCGACTTATTCGGTCTCCAGTAATCGTAAAATCCGGATTATGCCAGAATTAAGATGCGTTTGCCCTGCTTGTTTTTCAGATAGTCCGCCTGCGCAACGATACGGTGTTCCGACCGTCTCCGAACCAGTGATGGAAAGTGTTCTGTACCTGCAATTGGCGCAGGTTGGAACCGTAGTAGCATGGCGGCAAATAGAGCAGCTTCTCGAAGCATGGCAGACCGCCGCCGTCCCGGACGGCGGCGCGTATCAGCGGCGTCACGGATCGCACCGCCTCAATCCAAGCAGTCAACGCATAGCCATCGTAAGGCGTATGCCCTGTCCGCCTTTCGAGTTCAACCACAACCCGTCGATACCGCTCGATGGATTTTGCCGCAGCCTCCAAGTTACGGTTCGTCCCCTCAATCCGCCGCTCGAATTCGCGGCCGGCGCCGGATGTCCGTTCCAGTTCAGCCGCCCGGTGATACTCGTCCCAAGCCCGATCAAAGGCGTCCATTACGTGTAAAGCCTCTTCGAACAGGGCCATCCCGAGCCGCAACGCCCGTTTAAGCGGCAAATCGCGACGCCCGATATTGCGATATGTTCGGCGAGCGCGTTCCAGCAGGCGACGGATTTCCCGGCGTCGCGCCGGTGGAAGAACGCCGGTAAACCGCCGCCACAAAACGTGCGGCCCATCTAAGAAAAAGGACGACCGTACCATGCAATGGCCAACCTTGTTTTCGGCCAGCACATCCTGTACGCGGTCCAACAGTTGAAGAAAATCCAAAAGCGCGCCGTGATCGCCCGTGAGCGCTAGTGAAAGGGATCGTCGCAAGCCCGGTCCCGGCCGGCCACCGCCTGACCAGGCGAACCCGGCGGCCAGCGCCTGCAGAGGCCAGCTCGCCAGGTAAGAACTGCCGTACCGGCTTTCCCAATGGGTACATACCAGGCCGAACGCCCCGGCGCTTTGTCCGCAGCGCGCCATGTAAGACTGGTTCTCCAGTGCGGCTTTCAGGCTTCCGAAATCACAGGTATACGACTGGTTCGACGGGGCGACCACAAAAGGCCGCCCTTCCTTTGCAACCCGTTCGATAATCGGAGCGTGCTTGCCGTCGCGATCAGTCCAATAATACCAATGCGTCATCACCGCATCACGCGGGATTCGGTCCAGAGCTTTGCGGTAGTCTTGATTGAAGCCTTCCGGGCGGAAAACGTTTTTTCCCAAGACCATGTCGTCCCACATCCATACCGTTTTACCATGCACCTCTTGTAGATGCCGGATCACCTTACAGGCGAAATCCGCGAAATACGCGGCCTTCCCCTTCTTCCGGATCGCCGCGGCCGCTTCCGGATTTGTGCCGGTAAAGAGCAGTTCATCCAGTCCCGCGTGAAAATTTTTCGATGGGAAGGCTTCGGCCAACGCATCCAAATAGTCCTGGACCAGCGGCCAAGTCCGGGGGTGGGTGAGCAGGGGATAACTGCGCATCGCGCCATCGGAAAAATCACTGTACCGTTCCAGCCGGAACCAGCCTTCCATGTGCGACAACACATTCGTGCCGGGAACCAAATCGATTCCGCGCACAGCCGCGTACGCGCTCAATTCGCGTGCTTCGGCAGGGGTCATTCCCTCCTTTTGGGAGAGATCCTCAAGTCCCGGCGCCCGAAAATGATTCTCGAGATAGAGCCAGATCGTGTTGAACTTTAAATCCACGGCGCGATTGATCATGCGCTTCAGAAACGCCGGCGACGGAAAAAACTCGCGCGCCATGTCGATCTGAAAACCCCGCACGGAAAAAACCGGCGCATCGGTCACGACCATCGGGGACAACCGCGCCCCGGCCGCGCGGGCTTCCAGGAGCAGGCACAGTGTAATGATCCCGTGACGGAGTCCGGCAGGCGATGGCCCGCATAGATGCATGGAACCATTAGCGTCCAGCGTCAACCGATACGCCTCGGTCCGGCAGTCCGGGTCGCGGATCGATGCAAACCCGGTCGTTTTCAACTCCATCTGCAGCCGGCACGCGGCCTCGGTCCGGAGTTCAACCCCGACGGACCGGCATGCTCGGGCCAAACGCGCCCGCAGCCAGGGGGCCATCGGTTCGCCCGTCAGACCCAGTGTACGCGGCAATCGTACCATCCCGTGCCCGACCCGTACGTTCCGGGGCCTTGGGAAAACAAGATCCAAAGTTATACTTTTCATCACTACACCTCTTAAGGAATATGGTTTTGCTGAAAATTATGCTAGCATAATTCGTTTTTTTTTGCTAGGGTAATAAATCGTAACCATTTTATAACAATGCACTTCACGAATAAGGAATCGCTTATGCAAGACGGCACAATCAACATCGGATGGGCCCAAAACAGTATCACGCCCGAACAACCGGTCAATTTATTCGGTATGTTCAACGAACGAATCAGCACGCATGTTGAAGACCCCTGCCTGGCAACCGCGTTGGCGCTCGAAAGTGCCGACGGCGAACAGGCGATCTGGATGTCATGCGATCTGGTCAGCATTTCGATCGACGTTGTCAAGGATGTGCGTGCAGCCGTAGCCGCGCGGATTCCGGGATTTTCCCCCGAAAAACTGCTGATCAGTTGTACGCATACGCATAATGCGCCGAACTTTCGCGAAGGAGCCTTCCCGCCACCGCCGCCCGGCGCCATGACCCCTCTGGAATATCGCGCGTTTTTCATCGAACACGCGGTAGCCACCGCGGTGCAGGCCTGGACGGATCGTAAGCCCGGCCAGGTAACGCCGGCGCTTGGTCATGCGGTTATCGGTTGGTGTCGGCGAGCGGTCTATGCCGATGGCACCGGCCAGATGTACGGCAAAACCCAGCGGGATAATTTCGTGCGGATAGAGGGTCCCATGGATCCAGGCATCGAACTGCTTTTCACCCACGATGAGCAAGGAACCCCTGTCGGCGCCGTCGTCAGTATCGCCTGTACACCTCAAACCTGTATGGGCCAAAATTTTCTTACGGCCGACTTTTGGGGACCGGCCCGGCGTCAATTGCGCGAACATTTCGGACCGGACTTCATGGTCCTGGCGGTGGCCGGCACGGCAGGCGATCAATGTCCGGACGACCTGATTCGATGGGGCCGCAGTGAGCCTCGCCTGTGGGGCGTGGAGGCTTGCGCCAAACTCGCCCGCCGCCTCGCCAAAGGCGTGATTGAAGGCTACGAAGAAGGTCATCGCGAAACGACCGCCAACCCGGTATTGCGACACCGACATGCCGTGCTCGATCTGCCGGCCACGGTCATGACGCCCGAACAAATCGCCTACTACGAGGACCTGATCGAATCCCTGACGGCCAATGGCGATCCCGACCCGAAATCATGGGATGGCGGAACGCTTTTACGCACCCGTAAACTGCTCGAGCGACATGCCGCCTTGGAATCGAATCCGACGCTGGCGGTGGATTGCAATTTCCTGCGAATCGGTGATCTGGCCGTAGCCACCAACCCGTTCGAGCTTTATCTGGAATACGGGCAACGGATCAAAGCACGCTGTCCGGCGACCCAGACGATCGCCGCGCAACTGACCAACGATTCGCTCAGCTACCTGCCCCCCCGCGACGCCTTGTCCCACGGGCATTACAGCGCCATGCCGGCCAGCAGCA
>PXCX01000160.1 GCA_003565195.1 PVC group bacterium
GACGGGCAAGGCGCCAAGGATTTCGTCCATCGCATTAGTCCCAACGATCTGGAATCGGCTTGGGCTTACAGTTTGCGTGGCGTCGTGTTCGACGCTGATGAAGTATCGCCGCGTGCCGGTATCGGTTTCGATGATCTCGATAACGACGGGATCATCGATTCATGGGAAAATCTTTATTTCACGCGCAACATCGTGTGGTATCCGACAAGGCGGGATTCATTGGGTAACATAGCCTTTTCGAGGGCGCACACGACACGTATTCGAGCCAGCGAAGATTATGCCAACGGGTTGTATACGTTGGGGTGGACAATTGATGATGTGCCTCTCGAATCGGTTTACGAACGCAGATTGTGGGATACTCCTGATGCGGCTTATTATCTGAAAAGTGTTACTATCCCGCAGACGCCGCGATATGCCGAACTGCGAATGATCTTTACCGTTCCAGCGTTAGGGTTTACGGAACCGCCGATACAGGACTTTATTTCGCGTAAACTTTGGATTAACGGTCACGAAATAGTTTTCGACTATTCTTCTCCTATGATTGATGGATTTAATCGTGTGGGCGCGAGGGTTGACGGAGAGGATGTCGCGGAATGGTTCCCCTTCATGGAATCCCCCGACACTTTCGGTCCGCCTCGTGGTTATCTTGACCGTGTAATGACTTTCTATCTGCCGACGGAATTGGTCGCGCCGTTGCTGGTGGAAGGTCACAATCGGGTTGCTTTTTTGATGGTAAATGACAGCGGTAACGCTAGCCCGGAATATTTGGATTTTCAATTGCTGGTTGATGGCGAATATCTTATCCGTAAGTCGGGCGACCGGGACAGCACAACGCTCGAAAAACGCTGGTGGGTGTACAGTAGCCTTGGCAGCATGGAAGCCCCGCCGCTGGACGGCAATGGCAATCCTTGGACGCATCGCGAATACGGGTATGACGGCAACTTGGATCCTGATGGCGACGGGTTGATCAATCTTTTCGAACAATGGGTGCGAACGAATCCACTTGATGCCGACAGTAATCGTAACGGAATACCGGACAGTCATGAAGACTTTAGCGGGAACGGTTTAATTAACATTCTTGAACAGGAATATGGAACGGATCCACGATTATGGGACACGAGTAATAACGGCTTCAGTGATTTCGATGCGGTGCAGGGTGAGTACGATCCGACGGATAGTCTTTACCCGTTGGTAAACCGCGTGTTGTCTCTTGACGGCAATCCGGATCATTATGTGCGCTTGGCGCTCGATCCTCGGTTCGCGTTGGACGACTGGACGATCGAAGCGTGGATTTGCTCCACGACATATCCGGATGTTCCCGCCGAGATCATTGCGCGGCAAACCACGGAAGATCAATATAATTATGCGTTGCGGCTGTTGCCGGACGGCAAGCTGGAAGCCTTGTTTACGGCCGGCAACGGCGCGGAAACGGTTCAGGCCGTGACGATCGAAAATGCGATTTCTACGTCCCACTGGCACCACGTGCGCGCTCGATTCAACCCTTCGGATCAAAGGCTGTCGATTGCGATTGATGGCCAAATCAGGCGACAAGTCACGACGGGCCGACGACCCGACACGATAGGCATGGGGCCGGTTGATACGCGCGTGGGGCGAGGGTTCCATGGTTATATCGACGACGTTGCCATCTGGTCCGGTCCGCCCGCACAACGAACCGAGCTGTCTAATTCTTTGCATGGTTCGGAAGAAGGTTTAATCTCGTATTTGAGATTTGACGATGGCATCATCACTGAGGATCATCCCCATATCGATGAATACCCAAGGCAAATGCGGTATGTGGCGCAAGACTTTGCGGCTACCGTTGACGGGCAACAATGGCAGAGAATGTGGGTTGACTCCGCGCGTTTGATCGGTGCCGTTGGTCCGCACGGGATACAGGTTCTGGATTCGCAAGATGTGTCGGTGCGCCCTCCGACGGATGACATGTTTACCGTCGACAGCGATGAAGACGGTTTGCCGGACTATTGGGAAAGGCGTTCTGGGTTGGATCCTTATTCGCCGGAGGGTGATGATGGTCCTTGGGGCGATCCGGATGGAGACGGTTTGCACAATTTGGCTGAGTTCCTAGCCGACACGCATCCTCTGCGATATGACACTTCGGGAGATGGGATCAGTGACTTCTTTGACCATCATCCCGATGAATACCGGATATTCGGCGAACTTTATACTGATTATGACGGGATGGATGCCGCTTGGGAGGACTGGTATGGGCTGGATCCCAATCGGTTCGACTCCCATGAAGACGCCGATGGCGACGGGTGGAGCAATCTGGCCGAATTTTGGGCCGGTACCCCCCCTAACGATCCGTATCGCTCTCCTAGGCCGGCGTTGATTATGGATGTGGCTTACCATGGATTACAACGATAAGGTCCTTTGGTGATTGACGTTTATTCGCAACCTTCGATGGACGGCGAACCGGATGCCCGGTTCGTGAAGAATATTCAACCGGTCATGGAGATCGAAGACGAATTTATGGTGACGGTTTACGGCGATAATTCGGAATATTCCGGGAAACTGAGTATGTCCCCGATTGAGCCTGGAACGCTTACGCTTCGCATTAACCGGGAGCCGGGAATCGTTTATGCTGAAGAGTTTACGGGTGTCCAAGATACCGTCCCTGGGGCATGGACCGATGAGTTGCAGGCGCCTTATGGCTCGACCGGGACCATTAACTATCGAACCGGGGAATGGACTATTTCCCTGGATCCCGATTTGATCGCTAGAGTAGATAGTTATCGTTGGGGACCATTGCGAGCGGATTACACCGCCAATTTACAAGGTCATCCTTATCCGGTAAGGGTGAAACGCGATTTGCCCTTGTTTGGACATCTGCGTGAAGGTAAAGCTTGGTTCTTTGCGTTTATCGACCTTAATGAAAACGGCACTTGGGATGAAGGCGAGCCGGCCGGCATGGCATATAACCAACCTGTTGACATTAGATGGAACGAGGTGGGTCCCATTGCGATCGGGCTCGAAGACACCAATGTGGCTTGGCCACGCTTTGCGTGGGAGCCCGTTTCCGGTCCATCCGGTGAATATCGTGTTTCAATCCGCGATATGAGTCGGCATGGCGCGCCTGTTGTCTTGGACAGGATCGTTCGCGGTCCTCGCAACTATGTCCACGAACAGGATTACCGTCTGGCCGGTATCCAAAGCGGATTGCCCAAAGCCGCCTATCAATGGCGGGTTTACGGGGTGAATTACCCCCACACGCAATTAACTAACGGCGCGTTCGTTGTCGATTATCCGTCCGCCATGCATGCGCCGACGCTCATTGCGCCCAACAACGCCATCGTCCGATTTGCGCGCAACGATTTTAGTTGGAATATGAATCCGGCGGCCACCGCGTACCAATTACAAATCGCGAAAGATCGTCAGTTCACCGAACGAGTCTTGGATTACAGCGCGTCCACGCCGGTTAAATTGTCTGACGGCAGCTATCGGATTCGACTGCCGCGTTCGGCGGGCTGGGGAACATTCACCAACGGCGTATACTACTGGCGCGTTCGGGCGATCAACCCGCGCGCCGCATCGTCGTTCTCGGCGCCGGTCTCGTTTAGCCTCGATTTGAGCGATCGGGCGGCTGGACCATATTCAATCAGCGGAAATCTGTTGTATCCCGGGAAAGTTACCAATGGTGTCTTTGTGGTGCAAGCCTATCGGTCGCCATGTTTCAGTGGGTGGCCGGAAGCGCAGGTTATGGTTCCGAACTTGGCCTCCGAAGATACATGGCCGCGCCATTTGATGCCGTATCGGATAGCCGGCCTGCGGCAAGGAATGTATTATGTGCGTGGATTTCTCGCCCAGTGTAACGAACGCGATATGAATCCCACGGGTGGA
>PXCX01000008.1 GCA_003565195.1 PVC group bacterium
GAACCCCTGAACCGTGAACCCCTGAACCCTTGAACCCTTGAACCGTGAACCCCTGAACCGTGAACCCCTGAACCGTGAACCCCTGAACCCTTGAACCCTTGAACCGTGAACCCTTTTCTTCCAAATTCCAAGACTGAACGCATCCTAATCGCCGGCTCGGGTGGCCAAGGGATTGTCCTGATCGGCCGGTTGTTTGCCGGCATCGCCTTGCCGCATATCCCGCATATCACCTTTTTTCCGGCTTACGGCGCTGAAGTTCGCGGCGGCCTCTCAAACTGTCAACTGGTCTTTTCCGATCATGACATTGCATCGCCGGTTAATACCGTATTCGATGCCATGATTCTGATGAACGATGCCGGCGCCGTGCGTTATCGCGAGGCGCTGTGTCCCGGCGGAACCATGCTCTTCGAATCCAGTCTCTGTGCTTCACTAGATGGGCGCCGGGGAATCGGGATCGATGCCACCCGTATGGCCGATGACATGGGCGACCGGCGGGCCGCCAATTTTATCATGCTTGGCGCCTTGACCGCCGTGCGTCCGCTGTTTCCGCCCGACCGGCTGGAAACCGAAGTCGCAACCCTGTTCGCCGGCAAACCCGAATCCGTTCACCAGCGCAACATCGCCGCCTTCGAAGCCGGCCGTGTCGCCGTAAAGGCGCAAACTTAAAAAACGAAAAAAACTCGCTGTCACCGTTGACATTTAGGTTGTGTTGCGGTATTATCTGAAATAACCAATGGGATAAGTTTGATTTTTTCGGGGACCATGGTTTTTTTCGTATGGTTGCCGGGACTTTTACATTATAAACATTAACGTATTTTCGTTAAGACCCGACTGCAAAGGAAGGATCTAAAATGAACCAACGCAAGACTTTATTCGCGCTTCCGATCGCCGCCTTGTTTGCTGCAGCAACTTTTTCATCTTTCCCCGCGTGGGTTCATGCTGCGAGTCCCGGCGGCGATCAAACCGCCACCAACGTCTACGATGTGGGGCAGCCATATCAGGAGAGTTTTGAAAATTTCACGCCCGGCGAAGAAGTTTTCCTCGATGGTACCTATGGTTGGTACGGCGCGGCCAATGTATTTGCCGGTGACAACAGGGTATTCGTTACCAACAAGACATACAGTTGGGGCAACAACTATCCTATCGGTCTCATTAATCCGTCGAATCCGACGAACACTACCCGATCAAATGTCCTGTTCGTTTCCGGCTGGGTAACCAACCGGTTCGCGCAGACGGCGGAAGCGCAAGAACAAGTCTACATTGATATGATGATGAAGCCGCTGCGCAGTTACGAACCCGAAGTTACGGTGCATGATCAAGTCTGCGATCAAGCGCAAATGGCCGCTTATATCAACACTAACGGACACCTTGTGGTCTGGCATACGACAGCGGTTGATGGTACCCCGTCCAACACATGGACCACGCTTGATCATTGGCCGATCGACACCAACGAGTGGGCGCGTTTGACAGTTATGATGGATTACGACAGCGCGGAGTTTGGGTATAACTTCTTTACACTGCGGCTTAATGAGTCAACCGAACTTTACCACGACAATGCATATACCGATGCGACCTCCTTTGACCTTTTAGGCGGGACGTATTTTATGGCTGCGGATTCCCCGGATTTAGGCAAAGATACCAAGTCCTACCTATCCGACATATCCTTCTCCGGCGCTCGCACCTTTATCGACGACTTGGTTGTTCAGACAGAGAATCCGTTCCCGCCGGGAAGTGAAGTTAATATTGGGCTGACATCGGAGGGAAGCGGAAATGTGGACGGCACGACAAACGTTCAGCAGGGCTTGACTTATACCTTCAAGTTTCACCCCGATCCGGGATACGGTGTCTACAGCGTTACCACAAATGGTGTCACTTCTTATCAGGGTCCACCGGAAGTCCAATTCACCGATGTACAAGGGACTGAAACCCTGCATGTTGTCTTTGCGCCCAATCTAAAGGTTGCCAAATCGGCGCCTGTGCCCTCGATTGCCGAGTATCACGCGGGTATCCTGCCCGAACCCGATTTACGGCAGTTTGCCACCAATCCGCCGAATTATAATCCCCAGACTTTGGCGTTCAACTTGGCGTATCCGGTTGGAACCGATGTCACCAACACGGTGTGGGCCGATCACGGATACCATATCGTATCCGTTACTGCCAACGACTTGCCCGTAACGGATGAGGTCGGAATCCCGGTTGAATTCGGTCAGGCAAGCGAACATCATAAAACGAATTATGTTCATGTATGGGAAGATCTCGACGCGCGCCAAGTGTACGAGGCCACGGGTTGGGAAACGCCGGATTTCGTTGCCGTAACCAACGGCGCCTTGTTTGTGACCAACGCCATCGATGGCGACCTTGAAACCTTCGCCGAATGGGAAGGCACGAACGTGTTTCCGGTCTTCGCATTCGACGAAACGATTTCTACTGATAAGTTACGGGTTTACGGGGAAGGCGTCGATGGCAATGAACTGTTTACCCCGATCATCTCCATCGGCTACGAAGGCGACTGGCAAACCGTCTATGACGGCAAGGAGGCCGGTTCTCTGGACAACAATACCTGGCAAACATTCGAATTGCCTGCCGTTCGCATGATCGACGCAATAAGAATCGGGCATGCCGAGGACTCCAATACGGTCACGCGATTGTACGCTCTTGAAGCGCAAGGCATGATTCCAAGCGGCGAATATACAGATTCCGTGCTGGCGGTTGAATTCGATATCGATGCGCATGACCTCACAGGGACATCCGCTCACGCAGGATTGCGGTTCAACGTCATATCTTCCGAACATGAACGGCGTCAAGAAGACGGAATTTCGTATCCAGCCAGCAGTGGCGTGGCGCAGACGTTTGACTGGAATACGCTGATGACGGCGGATATCACCAATTCGCCCGTGGACTTTACCAATGCCTGGACTGCGGTTGCCACCCAATATGTTGCCATCGGCTGGAGCGCCGCGGGTAACGACCTCCTTGAAGCAGAACAAACCGGACGTGAGTCGGAAGATCTGCCGAATGAATCTGAGGGAATTTATTGGCATACCAACCGGAATCTGACAACTCCGGAATTCCATCTCACCAACGAAACCGATATTGTTTTCCACTGGGCCACCAACTACTGGCTTCAGGTTGAAAAAGACGGTGTCGGAACGGTGGATATGACGATCGACGACGAAACGCACGTCGTAACCAACGGACCCGTTGCCAGGGGACAAGATGTCAGGATTACTGCAACGTTGTCTGGTTTTGTCGAATGGGAAGGAGATATGGATGGCGTTGACATCCAAGGATTGGGTAACGTTGCCGTTGCGCCGATGGATCAAGCCCGTCATATTACCGCTACATTTGAAGATAAATATTTTATCATCGAATCCGAGTGGGGCGGTTCGGACCCGGCGGCCGACGAATATATTTATACTGCCGGCACGAAAATCGAGCACCCCGACGATCCGGATCTGTCCGTAATCATCACCAATTCGCCGATCGAAGATCCTGAGAATGTAAGGTACCGCATCGCCGGTTGGGACGCCGACGGGAGTACACCGGTGTATACCCAGGGCGTGCACAGTGTGGATGCCGTGCCGTCGTTCACAATTGAGCATGATTCAGAGCTCATCTGGTTGTGGCAGACGCAATATTGGTTCTCCGTCGATAGCGATGCGAATGGCGTGGTTGATATTGTCGCGGCGGGTGACATCGATCCCGGTGAGACCAATGCGGCCGCCGACTGGATCCTTCGCAACGAAGAAGTTATCGTGACCGCTGTTCACAATGCAGGGTATGAGTTTGCTTACTGGGATGGCGACACGCAAGACATAACCCAGGCAAAGATTACCAACAC
>PXCX01000191.1 GCA_003565195.1 PVC group bacterium
GATAACGGGCGCGTATCCCCGAACTGGGACATCATCGAATATCGCTACGACGACGAGGGAGACTTCATCGATTCTTATGAATGGGATATCGACGTGCCGTTCTGGGGAACCAACGTGCTGGCCACAAGCAACGCGGATCAGGTCATCACCACCTATGTTGAATCCGCGTTCATCATTACGAACTTCAACGAAAATACGGAATACTTCCTGACCGTCAGCGCCGAGGACAGTCACACCACCGGCGGTAGTTGGGCGGAATTCGGGACGTGGGCCAGCCACGGCGCGCCCAATCCGCCGCTCTGGGGCGGTTACGCGCTCGACGGGCCCAACACGGCGCGCAATGTTACGACCAACTATCCGATCCGTATCCAGGTGCGCGACGACGATGTCGATCCGCCGCTTCCTTCCGATGACATCGATGGTTGGGATGGTTTCTCCATGATCATTTCCAATACGACGGAACGCTTGGAGGCCACTGGCTCGGGCCGGTCCGTTATCTATCGGGTCAGCGACGCCGATCTGGTGTCCGATCCCAACCTGACCTTCCTGTACAACATCTGGGACTTCTACTCCGGGGTCCAGCGCGGTACGACCCCGACCGTGACCGTGGACGGGAACATATTGACCAACACCCGGATGATCGTGGACGGCTGGATCACCAACAACACCTCCGAGTATTACGATGATTGGAGCGATCCGGATACGACCCATTCCGAATCCTATTCCGCGTGGCGTTTCCAGAACCTGACCTTCGAGGATCTTGGGGACCTGTGGGGCCCGAATATGAGCGCACCGGAAGGCCAGACCAATCCGGTGACCTTGCACATGTTCGACAGCGATAACGACCGTCCCGGCGATCAGGCCAGCGACCTGATCAGGCTCGGCTTCATCCAGTTGTACGATGACGATACCGATCCGCCGGAAGTCGGCGAGGACGGCATGGTCGTTATGCTCGGCGATACGGTCATCCCGCCGATGCTCGATCCGCCCGAACTGCTGGCGGGCTGGAACTTCAACGATGAAGGTGACCGACTGGCTGTCAGCCATGGAGAGGGCTCATTGAATCATGATCTGCCGGGGGCGATCGAGTTCTTTGCGGGGTCGACCCGAAACGCCGTGAGCGGGGATACGGCGGGACAGGCCTTTTCGCCAACGGGCGGCACGGATCTGATCAATAATGGCGGCGCGTTTACTTTTGAGATTGATATGGGCGGTCGCGAAGAGTTGGTTGTGACGTTTGCCACATGGCGCAGCGCCACCGGGTTTGACAGCGTGCAGGCCGCTTGGTCCACCGATGGCGTGAACTTCACCGATTTCGGCGCACCCATTGACCCGCCGGTTGTCACACCCGCCAATGCCGATGTAATTACCAACGACTTCAGCTCCGTGCAGGATCTGAATGGGCAGTCGACGGTTTATATCCGATATACCTTGGACGGTGCGAGCGGCACCGGAGTGGGCAACACCCGCTTCGACAACTTCCAGTTCAATGCTCGGCCGCGCGTGTACGAATTGACCGACGCCGATTTGGCGGCTGTCTCGGAGGCGAACGAGTTGCTTTTCAGCTTTAATGTCTTCGACGTGGACAGCGGTATCTACCGTGGAAACGATTCCTTTGGCGGAACGAACATGTTCATCAACATTCCGGGTATGGCGACGAACGATACGACGGGCTTCGCCGCTTCCCTGAGTGACGCGGATACGACCGTCAATACGTCCACCAGCATCTGGCGCTTCACCGAGTTCTCGTCCGAAACGATCGGGGACCTGTTCGACGACGGCACCGTCAGGCGGCCCGTGACGGCGACGATGTCCGATATGGACAATGACCGGCCCAATGACAATCTGTGGCTGGAGGATTACCTGTTCGGGTATGTTCGTATCATAGACGATGATGAAGATCCGCCTGTGCTCGGTTCGCGGCCCGGAATGGGTAATGTATTGCGCAATCCGGGCTTTGAAGACGGAACGGGTACGGACGCCGAGCACTGGACGCAATGGGACGGCGCGGAACGACAAGGCGCGGCCGCCGGCAGTGGTGATTACGGTATGGCCCTGTTCGGCACGTCCTTGAGCGGCGGCTTCTACCAGGATGTCGCCATGTCCGGCTACGGAGCCGAATTCTCGTTCTCCATGTACGGGGCTCGCACAGCGGATTGGGATGCGCCGGATCATGTCATCACCCTGTTTGTTGAATTCCGCAACGCATCGGATCAGTTGATCAGCTCCATAACGACCACCAGTCTGCCGGGCGATCTGGATGAATGGAATCAGTATACGCTGAGCGGAACCGTACCTGTCGGCACAGAGATCGTGCGCGTGGGTTCTCAACTGAGCTCTACGAACGCGGGTACAGGCTGGTTCCGATGGGATGACGCCGCCCTGACTTTCGCCGGTATGGACGCGGGCGGCTTAGCCGCCGCCATTGGCGGACGTGAAGTGATCGGTAGCGATGACGGCACCAACGCCTATTACACGATCACCGACGCCGAACTGGCCGCCCTGGGCGGCTCCGAGAACCTGTTGGGCGATCCCAGCTTCGAGTCGGGGGATTGGGGGTCATCCGTGTGGAACTATTTCGGACCTTCCGCACCAGTGTACGATGACAACTGGTACTTCAGTCAGTCCGCAGCGGACGTGCATTACGGCGACTATGGCATGGTCCATGTCGTTACGGATGCCGATCGAACCGCCGCAACGACAAACCATTTCCGAGGGGTGTACCAGGATGTGCCCGCAGAAGAAGGGGAGATCTATACGGCCAGCGCCTTCATCAGCGCATGGGACCTGCACAATTCCAGCGCATTCCTTGAATTGAAGTTCCTCGACAGCAGCGATGACATCCTCGCGTCTTATCAGTCCGATGAGGTTCTTGCGACCCAGAGCTTCGACATGGCACGGATCATCGGCGCAGAGGCGCCGGCCGATACGGAAACTGTGCGCCTGAGCGGTGTCGTGTACGCGCCGGACGGGTCGGGCGTGAATGAGTACTTCCGCTTCGACGACTTTGATCTGCGCGAGGAATCCGCCTTGCGGCTGTCCTTGTTGGCGTATGATGTGGGCAGCGGGTTGTCGCGCGGGACCGATCCGGGCGATCCGGATCTTTCGTACCTGTCCGTCGGATCATGGTACGAAAACAATGTCGAGAACTTCGTGTTCGGTCTAAGTAGCGCCGATACCACTACGCCGGACGCGTTCAGTACCTGGTTGTTCCGCGATCCCGTGACGTATGAGCAGGTCGGCGAACTCTTTGATATCGGCGAATTCCCCATCGTCGCCAGCTTCTCCGATGCCGACTTTGACCGGCCGGACGACAATCTGTGGCTGGAAGACCAGCAATTCGGCATCCTGCGCGTAGTGGATGACGATACCGATCCGCCGGGCGTGAGTATCAATTCCCTGGTTCATGATGAAACGGCATACGGGATGCCGGGCGGACAGGTGGTCACGAACTACGCCTTTGTCCTGACCAACGAGTGGAACGCGTTTGTTATCGGTTCCCAGACTCAGGGAACCAATCGCCTCTTTGAGGTGACTGACGCATGGTTGGCCAACCTCTCCGAAGAGGACGATTTGCAGCTCCATATCGGCGCCTGGGATGTGGACAGCGGATTGGCGCGCACCAACGCGCCGCCGGAAGGGGAAGAGGCGCGCTTTACCCGCCTAACCATTGAGAATTGGTTTGAAGATAATTTCGCCAATTTCGATTACAGTCGCAGCAGTCCGGACCCGGTGGTTTCCATTGAGGCCGCCACCAATGTGTGGCGCTGGACCGAGCCTGTGGACGGACACACCATTAATGCCTTGATTGCTGCCGGGAGTAATCAGATCCATGC
>PXCX01000118.1 GCA_003565195.1 PVC group bacterium
AGGTGTGTACTCTATATCACGTGCTCTCAAAACACTTACTCAAATCACCTACTCAATCCACTTACTCAAAACACTTACTCAGGACAAAAGCGAGTCGGTTAAGGGTATCCGAGAAAAGGGTGGCGGTTAAGAAGGCGAGCAAGTGTGGCTTCGCACGCTATGGACGCTTAACCGTACGCTTAAACGCACACTTCCTCGAAACCCTTACTCGGATACCCTTCGTCGATCAACTTAATCGGTCTGCAGGGGCGAAATGGTCGCTCAGAATAGGTCAGAATAGAGACACACAAAATATCTATCTGGCGATGCATTACGGCTTCGCCGCAAATGAACACTACGGCCTGGCAAAATGCTTATAGCAAAACTTCGTAGGGCGCCCCTGAATTGCGGCACGCGAACTTGACATTCATCGATATAATTGCTATCAAACCTACATGCGTTTCATCTAGTTAACGATGTTGAAACGGGTATCTGGATTGCCATTGATATAAGCCGGTTATACGGGTTAACTTCGTCATGGGATTATTAAAGCAACATCTTAATCCGAACCGTGAAAGGGTACGATTTGATCCGACAGTGCTGGCCGACCGTTTACGCGAAGGACTCCCGGAGGTTTTGTTTGGCTTTCTGTTGGGGTCGGCGGCGGACGGCGAGGTGTTGGCGCATTCCGACTTGGACCTTGCGTTTTACCTGAACGGAAAACCGAGTTTAGCATTTCATGCCAAAACGGGCGATATCGTAAGCGATTTTCTACCCGGCATACGCTGTGATATAGGCATCCTTAACCGGGCGGAGCCAGTGTACCGATTTGAAGCGTTGAAGGGACGGCTCCTATTTGCACGTGACAGAGATGCCTACCTGACGTTTTATTCCAGAACTTGTCGTGAATATGAGAGTCAAATGGCCGCGTACGAAAGGCAACGACGATATCGTATGGAGGTTGCCAATGCGGTATAACGGGGTCATACAGCGGAAACTGGCGCTGTTGAATCAACAGGTGCTGCGTATCGAAGATAGCTTGCGGGACGTTCCGTTCCGCTCACCCCTACGTGGACATCGTGCGGTTTCGTAACCTGATCGTGCATCAATATGAGGAAATCGATCCGTTGTTGCTGTTTGATCTAGCGAAAAATCGATTAAACGATTTTCGATCGTTTCGTGCTGAAATAGAACATGCCGGAAAAGACAATTAGGCAAGATTGCTTGCAGAGGTTTAGTCGCATGCTGATCATCGGAGCGAACCGCAAAACGGTCTGTCCTGAGGCGCAATCCGGGAGATCGCCATGGTAAAAGCTGGAACCGCTACCCAGATCATCAACAATGAGATCGGCACCGATATCCAGGCTGCGGGTTATATGCATAAGGTGCAACGTATCCGAGATGATCTGGAAGCGAATGCGCTGTGGATTGAATCCGAAAAAACCGGTATGCTGTTCATCACGTGTGATCTCATCGGGTTGGAAATTGATTTTACGGAAAGTCTTCTTACCAGCATCGCCGAATCAGCCGCTATTCCAAGGGACAATATCCTGATCGGATGTTCGCACACTCATTCAGGCCCATCGATCGTAGGCCCCACGCACCCGGACAAGCCAATCGACGAGGTTTATCTGGAGCGTCTGCGCGCCTGGCTATGTGCGGTCGCGAACGAGGCCGTATCATCGGCCGAACCCGTTCAGATCGCATGGGCCAAAGGACATGCCGAGATCGGATACAATCGCCGGATTTGTCTCGCGGACGGGTCTCATATCATGCACGGCGACCCCGCCCGGCCGGACGCAACGGGTCTGGAAGGTCCGAACGATCCCCAGCACACAACCCTTTTCGTCAGGGCGCCGGACGGCAAGCTCAAGGCTGTGATGTATAACAACACGGCGCATCCGGTGAACTTCTACGGCGCCGATTTCCTTTCAGCCGATTTCCCGGGGCTAGCACGACAACATCTGCGTGAGGTCTTCGGTAAAATCCCGGTTTTGTTTTTTAACGGTACCATTGGAGACATTGCCATCTACGACGAATTATGGAAGCGGCGGACCCCCGAAACCGCCGATCAAAGGGTCGCACGTACCGCCCATCTCCTTACTGGTGAGACTTTGCGTCTTCTACAGCACGCCGATTTTGTGGACGAGGCGTTTGTCATGCATAGGGCGACACATTTCAGGGCGGATTTGCGTTCGTTACCCGAGGAACGCTTGCAATGGGCCCAGCGCGTCATGACGCAATACCGTAACGGCAACCGGGACGAACCCGGCAGGCTGGCTTTCCCAACAGCGTACATGACTCTCCTGTTACACGAGCGGTTCGGGAACAAGACGTCGGAAACGATTGACCTGCATGCCGGCCGTATCGGCGAACTGGCGTTTGTAAGCGTTCCCTGCGAGATTTTCTGTCACTTCGGATTACAGGTCAAGCGACGCAGTCCCTTTCCCATCACGGCGGTCTTTGGAGTCACAAACGGCGAAATGGGGTACTGCCCCACGATTGAGGGAACCATCGGAGGAAGCTGGGAGGGGACGGTTTCGCTCACATCGCGTTGGGACATTACAACTGGATACCGGATCGTTGACGAATGGAGCCGGATGCTGCAACAGATAGCGGCGGCTCGTTGAACCGTCGATTATCGGTTTTCTTGGTTCTGTGTGCATATATGCCGAGACGAAAGGAGGAGCTAAGAAACCGAAAAAAACTCTTGACTTCATCATCGTGGAGATGTAAAAATCTTTGTAGTTGTTAAATGGACGTTGGCTGTCGGCATCCATTTTTTTGTCCGCACCAGAAACGACATAATAGAGGAGTATTTAAAATGAGCTCAATCAACCGCATGCCTATCGCTCTTGTTTCCCTCGTCTGCGCAACGCTCCTTCTGGCAGCGGCGCCACGGACGTTCGGCGCTGACCGCTACTGGGTTGGCGCGACAACAAACGAAACCGCCAACTGGAACACAACCAATAGCTGGTCTACCACTTCGGGCGGTCCCAGCGGCGCCAGTGTGCCCGGACCGGACGACGATGTCTACTTCGATGGGGCCGGGGGATTCATCGGGGGCTGCGTGATTGACGCCGATGTAGACGTCGCATCAATCACCGCAACGACTGACTACGAGGGTGCCGGCGACGATGACGGCCATATCGATAACGCAACACATAACCACACGATTGATGTGTCCGGCGATGTCACTGTCTTGAACAAGATGAACTCCACGGGCGATGGGCACTGGACCGTAGGCGGAAACTGGCAGGGGTCCTCCTGGCCACTCAGCAATATGACCGTCGGGGAAGGTGAACTGCGCATGACCGGAGACGGGAAGACCCTTGCCGGATGGAGGGCGGCCATGCCGAAAGTCGTCATTGAAGGCAGCATCTCCAGCAGTTATGATGTACTGACTGGTGGGGTTGATGTGCCGGGAACATTGACGATTCCATCACAATCGGGGGTAAACGGTGCGATCCGCGTCCTGCCCGGCGGCACGATTACGGGTTCGGGAACCTTGGCACTCGGTTACAGCAGTGGGAAGATAACCCAACAGGACGGCACTATTGATGTCAACGCTATGACGATACACTTCAGCAATCCGCTGGCCGCAGGCCAGTACGACAGTGCAAGTGTCAGTATGTCCTTCAATTTCTCGAACGAGCGCACTTGGACATTTGGCGAGGGGACCTACATCTTCAACGGGGATGTCGAGTTCACCCACAATAACGATACCGGCACCCTGGTTCTCGACGCAAGCGTCAACAATCCCTCCTTTGTGTTCGGGGGAGATGTCTTGCTCATCGAAGCGGCTGCAGGCGATATCGATTGGAGCCCGGGAACGGGTACAATTACTTTTTC
>PXCX01000020.1 GCA_003565195.1 PVC group bacterium
AAGCGGATTGAGTAAGTGTTTTGAGAGTACGTGATATAGAGTACACACCTACACGCCTACAAGCACCTACTCCAAGCACCTGCTCTAAACACCTACTCTCAGGAATTTAAGCTTACCCTATACCCTCGAAAGCGGCGCCAGATTTGCCGCATCGCGGCGCGAATTTAAGAAGATCAGCCCCTTATGGCAAAACTTCAGGAAAATCTTCTTGTTTTTTTTGCGCAAACATGCTTGGATATGCCACTAAGACGTGTTACGCCCCGTAACGAATTAACGAATTAACGAAGATCAGGAATTAACAACGATCAAGTAATCGCTGTGACGTTTATACTTTTGGAGGATGTCGCATGCCATGGACTGAGTTAACGGAGGGCGCCATTCTGGGCAAGCCCGACGATCCGATTCGTTTCGAACTACTTGAGTTACTGGGTCGCGGGGCGTATGGTGAGGTTTGGCGGGCACTTAACCTGATGGGTTCTGAATCCGAGTCGGCGCTCAAAACGCTGCAGGTGAAGTTCGAGCAGGACGCGGTGATATGCGAGCACTTCGAGACGGAGGCTAGGAATTGGTGCGGGCTGAGCATTGAGGAGAACATTGTTCCGGCCCGCGGGTACTACATGTTCGCGGGACGGCCGTTTCTGGACATGCAATGGATCCAGGGGAATGCCTTGGACCATGTTTTGGAGGCGGAAAGTTTGATGCCGCGGCATAATCGGGCCTATCGTTCCGAAGGCGGTTGCCTTGCGCCCGAGCAACTCGTGCGCTATGCCGCCGGCGTTGTCCGGGGACTGGTGCGGGCTCATAATCCACGCGCCCCGCAGCTTAGCCTGGTCCACCGGGATATCAGTCCCGACAACGTTCTGATCAGGATTGCACAAGGCGATGACCAGACGCCGACCAATGTGCCGATGCTCACGGATTTCGGTTTGGCCTGCTACGGAAAACAGCGTTCGACCGGCGTCGTGACCGGGAAATGGTATTATTTGGCACCCGAGTTGTTCACGAAGCAGGGAAGCGACATCGACCATCGCGCGGACATTTACGCCCTGGGCGCCACGTTATACCAGTGTCTGTGCGGCCATGTTCCCATCGCACGTCCGGAACCCCGGCAGCAGGTGGCCGCGATTTTGCATGATCCGCCCGATCCCCTGACGGACCGTCTGCCCGCGGATATGCAGAAGCTCCCGCCGGCCTTGACGGATCTGGTGATGCAGTGTCTTTGCAAGAATCCCGCGGATCGAATCCAGTCCTGGGGACTGCTTCATCACCGATTGCTTGATATATTGGAGCAGGTCCGGGGTCGCCTGCCTTGCAAGTTCTGTACCCGGTGCGGCTATCTTGCCCGGAGCAAAAGTCCGGTAACGGTCACGCGTTGTCCAGTGTGCCACAGTAGTGCATCGTTCTGCGATTCAGTGGCGCAGGCTGTCGCGGTCGTGCCCGCCGCGGCCGTCATCACGTCGCCGACCGCACTCGATCCGGCGGGGGCGCCCTTTTTCCTTGATATTCCGGCCGGTCCTTTCGTGGCGGGTTGCAACCGCACGTTCTTTCATGGGTTGCTCGCGCGTCTGCGGTCCAAAGGATATGATCCGTCGCAAGTCAAGGCCTGGGGCGAGCCGCGCGCTCGCCTGGTTGAGTTGCCGGCTTTTGCGATCGCGGAGACGCCCGTGACCAACGCGCAGTACCGGATTTTTTTGGATCAAGCCCAGTATGCCGCTATGGCGGATTGTCAACCGGCCCTTGAGGGAGAGGACGACCTGGCGGCGACCGGGATGTCGCCCCGCGACGCGGCCGCTTTTTGCGACTGGCTGGGAGGACGTTTGCCGACGCCTGACGAATGGGAAAAGGCCGCGCGCGGAATGGATGGAAGGCCTTATCCATGGGGCCATGAATTTCGCGTCGGGCATTGTGTGTCCCGCGAAGCGAAAGCGCGCGGTCCCGAATCGGTGCGTGCGCATGCTGACGCCGTCAGCCCGTTTGGTTTATATGACTGCGTCGGTAACGTCGCGGAAATCGTGGATGGCGGCAAAGGGGGACGCTGCTTTGTTGCAGGCGGATCGTATGCCGAAAAATGCGAATACTTTGGACTGCTCTGGAGCCGGGTCACCTTGATCGATCGACACAAGGGACATGTATCGGTCGGATTTCGGGTGTGCCGCGACAAGGTCGCTGCCGACCCTCTGCCGGAAATAAGGGATCGTTTCGTGCGGATTCACGGTAATATCGTTCTGGGGTGCGACCAAGTCTTGGTTGCCGAGCTCGAGTGTCGGATGCCGATTGACGAATCGTTGCTGTCATCCTTTCGGGAAAATCCTACCCGGGTGCTTGAGGTTCAACCATTCGAGATAGGTCGATATCCGGTGACCAACGAAGATTACTGGTTGTTTGTCCGTGCGACCCGGCGCCGTGCCCCCCGGCATTGGGCGAAGAAATCATATCCGTGGACCGATCGTCCCTTTCTGAACCGGGACCGTTGGGCCCCGGTCACGCACGTTGGCCGGGGCGATGCGCTGGCCTATTGCAAATGGTTGGGTCAACAGGATCTATGCCGCTACCGACTGCCGACTGCGGAAGAATGGGAGGCCGCGGCTCGCGGTCCGCAAGGCAACGTTTATCCCTGGGGCAATCATTTCGATCTGGATGGTTGCAACAGCGTCGAAAGTCCGTGGCAGCGAGTGCTGGATGTGCGCGCGTATGATGCCGGTGAGAGTGCCTTTGGTTGCCGCCAAATGGCGGGGAACGTGTTCGAGTGGGTTGCCGACGTTGAAGAGGATGAACAGACGGGGCTACCTTTCATGCGGATGATGGGCGGGTCGCATAAGGTCTCGATCGAGGCTTACGGTCTGGCGTTTCTATCCATCCGGACGAACATCAAAGATGGTCCGGATACCGGGTTCCGTATTGTGCGCGAGCTCACCGATTGAATGCGGCCTTGGATCATCACCGGCGTTCAATTCATTTCTTGGGGTTGCATTTCCTCGCTCCCGGTGCTATAAGTTCCGGCATTGTTCTGCGAAAATCCTGCGCCGCGGTTGAAACACCGAAAATTGAATTTGATTTATGAAAAAGAGTTGCATATGAATGCGTTGATTCCCTTGGCGGATGGAGTCGAAGAGATGGAAGCGGTGATTATTACGGATGTGCTGCGGCGTGCCGGCTGGGATGTGGTTACCGCGGGGTTAGAAAAGGGCGTGGTCACGGCATCGCGCGGCGTGCGTTTGCAGCCGGATGTCTTGTGGTCCGATGTTTGCGGTCAGGTTTATGATATGCTCATCATTCCCGGTGGTGTCGAGGGTGTGCGCCGTTTGTGTGAGGATTCAACCGTTTTGGATACGGTTCGGCGGTATTACCGTCAGGATCGCTGGCTTGCCGCAATTTGTGCGGGACCCCTGGTGTTGGAAACGGCCGGCATTTTGAGGGGTCGTCGCGTAACGTCGCATCCGGCCGTAATTGAAAAGATCAAAACGGCATCGGTTGAAGCATCGCCGGTTGTAATGGATGGACGTCTGGTGACGAGCCGCGGGCCAGGCACGGCGCTTATGTTTGCGCTGGCACTGGTAGCCTGCGAATCGTTTAAAACCGCTGCAACCCTGGCGGATGCGATGGTCTGCTCCCCTGAAATACGGGAAAGCCTTAACTGTTTGTTTTCATAACTACAAGGATTTTTTCATATGTCTAAACGGCCCAATGTCCTTTACTTGCATGCCCACGATACCGGGCGTTGCATCGAACCCTATGGTTACCCCGTTCGCACGCCCAACCTGATGGCGTTGGCCGAAGGCGGTGTGCTGATGCGTCAGTGTTTTTG
>PXCX01000028.1 GCA_003565195.1 PVC group bacterium
CACACCTCCAAGCACCTACTGTCTCTAAACACCTACTCAGGAATTTTAGCCTGCCACCTATTCCCTCGAAAGCGGCGCGGCGCGCATTCAAAGAAGACCAGCCGCTTATGGCAAAACTTCAACCATAAGCAGCCTTGAATTCCGGACCGTCTGTGATATTATGGATCAAGCGACAACCGTGTCTGTCTTCACACATGGACGGGCTAAGCGAAGTCTGCTATGAAAATAAAAATATGCGGAATGACACAATTGGATGATGTCCTGGCGGCGCTGAGTTATGGCGCCGACTACCTGGGGTTCGTCTTTTACGAAGGGTCTTCACGGGCGGTGACACCGGAGCAGGTACGGCATATTACGCGGCATCTTCCGGACGGAACCCAGACGGTTGGCGTTTTTGTCGATGTAACGGCGCCTGCGGCACGCGTAATTGCGGACGAATGTCGCCTGACGGTTGTCCAATTACATGGCAGCGAACCAGCCCGTGATTTCCATGATTTCCCGATCCCTGTGTGGCGGGCAGTTCAATTTCGCGACGGCGATCCAGTACCGCCGCCGGATCAATGGCCCGCTGCACGCTATGTGGCAGACAGTCGGTCCGACGGCGCTGGTCATACGGGCGGTAGCGGGCGAGTAACCGATTGGGACGCTGCCGCAAGGTTGTCGGTACGCGCGCCGGTCATGCTGGCCGGCGGGTTAACACCCCATAATGTCGCGGCGGCAGTGGCGAAAGTGCGTCCGTACGGGGTGGATACGGCCGGGGGTGTCGAAATTCCCGGCAAACCAGGATACAAGGATCATACGATCATGCGACGATTTATCGAGATAGCGAGGCATTGCAATGACATGTGATGAAGCGGTAAAAGTTTACGGCCATTACGGTGTCTTCGGGGGCCGCTATGTGGCCGAGACCCTTATGCCGGCACTGATTGAAGTCGACGCCGCCTATAAGGAGGCCGTCCAAGATCCGGCATTTCAACGTGAATTGGAAGGGTTGCTGGCCGATTATGTAGGGCGACCGTCGCCGCTCTATCTGGCGTCGCGCTTGACCGCGGCATGCGGTGGCGCGGCTATCTATCTTAAACGCGAGGATTTGAATCATACCGGCGCCCATAAAGTCAACAGCACTGTCGGCCAGGCACTGCTGGCGCAACGCATGGGCAAACACCGCTTGATGGCCGAAACCGGTGCCGGTCAGCACGGTGTGGCAACCGCCACCGCGGCGGCCCTGTTCGGAATGGAATGCGACGTCTATATGGGTGCCCTCGATATCAAGCGGCAGGCGCCCAACGTCCGGCGCATGGAACTGCTTGGCGCCAACGTGCATGCCGTCGATAGCGGCACTAAGACGCTCAAGGATGCCATGAGTGAGGCCATGCGTGCCTGGGTGACGCAGGTGGCCGACACCTATTATGTCATCGGAACCGTCGCCGGTCCGCATCCCTATCCGCGGATGGTCCGTGATTTTCAGTCGGTGATAGGTCGCGAAACCCGCCGTCAATGTCTCGAGAAAACAGGCCGTTTGCCCGATTTGATCGTGGCTTGTATCGGTGGCGGGAGCAATGCCGCCGGCATTTTTCATCCGTTTCTCAAAGATCGTGAGGTGGGCAAACTCGGGGTCGAGGCCGCCGGACGCGGTATCGAAAGCGGCCAGCATGCCGCCAGTATTTGTGCCGGCCGCGTTGGTATTCTGCATGGCAGTAAATCGTTCGTTCTCCAAGACGGCGACGGCCAAATTCGCAATGCGCATTCGATCAGTGCCGGTCTCGATTATCCGGGTGTCGGTCCCGAATTAGCGCGCTGGGCCGAACGCAAACTCATCGAATTGTGTGCCGTGACGGACGACGACGCCCTGGCGGCGTTTCACCGCCTGACACGTTTGGAAGGCATTATCCCGGCATTGGAATCCAGTCATGCACTGCATGTTGCCATGCAACGCGCCGCCGCTATGCCGCCCGATGCCGTCGTGGTCGTCAACCTTTCCGGACGTGGCGACAAGGATCTGGCCACGGTCCTGGCGCAGGGAAAAGAGTAGGGTGCGCGGTGGATGATGCGCGACACTGAACATCGAACATCGGACATCGAACATTCAACATCGAAGTTAAGAAACACTACCTACGCGTGCGTTTTCGCGCGGTGTAGGTTGCGGTCACCCGGATCGCAATCCCGCCCCGCGGGTTGAATTGGCCGATGACGGTCAAGCGGCGTGGCGCGCTAGCATTAACGATATCGTCGCGGATCCGGTTGACGACCGCTTCGTGAAACGTACCGTGGTTACGGAAAGAGGCGAGATAAAGTTTCAAAGCTTTACTCTCTAAACAATAGCGGTCGGGAATATAAGTGATCGTAATGTGCCCGAAATCGGGTTGTCCCGTGATCGGGCAAAGCGCCGTGAATTCGGGGCAATCGAAACTGATTTCGTAATCGCGATCCGGATGCGTATTCGGGAAAACCTCCAGCCGGGCGGCGTCCGGGGAGGCGGGCAGCGGGGTCGTGCCGGAACCCAATAATGTCAGTGACGGTTTGGCGGCAGCTTTGGTCGGACGTGGTCGCTTGGTGGGCATCGTACGTTCTCCTGAGATTTATCAACATTCTGTCACGCCGAATTTATACAACGCGGGCAGCATGAAGTCAATCCAGCGCTTTTCCCTTGCTTTCAGTGACTGACATGTTAGAATCCCGGCATGACAACGGAAACGCCGAGTTGCGTCAGCCCTTCCGTGCGGCATGCCGGGAGGTCAACGACCGATCCAGCCGTTTCCCGGCGTCCCGATCGGTCGGGATGGTCTGTCAATACGGTGTCGATCTTACTAGCGCACCGGATGCCGGCTGCGTCACTGCTGGGCGCCGCTGCCGTGATTATGCTGACCGGACGCTTTCTGGTAAAACCTTTGTATCGTTGTCCCTTTAGAAGCCTGACCGATTTGCCTTGTCCCGGCTGTGGGTTGTCGCGCGCCGGATGGCTTATGCTGGACGGAAGATTCGATGTGATGTGGCGGATCCATCCATTTACCCCTTATTTTGCGCTTTGGGGAATCATGCTGCTTGGCGCTGCCATCCTGCCTGAACCATGGCACGCCCGCTGGGCGGCCGCATGGACGAAATTGGAATCTTACACGAAAATGCATGCGATCATGCTGATTGGTTTTGTGCTGTTCGGGGTTGCGCGATTGCTTGGGAGCATTGCGCATAATCTGTAGGGAAACCGGTAGCAGAAAAGGAGAAGAGGTATGCAAACGTTGATGATGATCCTGTTGGTGGCCGCAAGCGTAGTGAGTCTGGTCTGCTGGATTATGATTTTGGTCCGGATTTTCAAGGAAAATGTCGGACTCGGCATCCTTGGCATTATTTGCGGCCTGTTCGCATTCATCTACGGATGGGTGAAGGTTAAGGAATACGATGCCAAAAACATCATGCTGATCTGGACCGTGGCATGGATCGTCGCCATGATCGCCCAGTCCTTGGGCGCCGGCGCCATCGTCCGCGAAATGATGTCTGCAATGGAAGGCGCCGCCATGTAATCGGGATAGTCCAGTACCCTGAAATTCGCGGCCACATTGTCCCGTAATGGGGCGATGTGGCCGTTTCGTTTAACTGGTGCGTCAATCTGTCGCGCTTCCCTCTGTAGCTCATTCTTCGAGAATTGTTTGAGTAAATGAGTCGAACATTTCATATGCGTCTGACTAAGTTGTTGCGGCCCAAAGCGTTCAGTGTTCAGGTGTTCAGCGTTCAGGAAATCCGGCCTGAACACTGAACTCTGAACCCCTGAACACTTTCAGCGAAGCTGGCTAGCTC
>PXCX01000193.1 GCA_003565195.1 PVC group bacterium
GTTCGATAAAACGATGCGCATTCACATGACGCGCCGCTTGTTCCACATCCGCCCGGGTCACGTCAGGATTACCGAGACTGATATTATCCGCAATCGTTCCCGCAAAAACAAAGGGTTCCTGCAACACCAGCCCGACACGACTCCGTAACGCGGCGGTTGGGATATCACGAATATCGATGCCATTGACGGTAATCCGGCCTTGTCCGACATCGTAAAAGCGGGTCAAAAGGTTGATCAAAGTGGTTTTGCCGGCGCCGGTGGCGCCGACCACTGCCAACGCTTCACCCTGCCGGATATGCAAGTCGAAATCCCGGAGCACCCAATCGTCGCTTTCGTAGGCGAAGGATACATGTTCGAAACGGATATCACCCGCAACATCCAGCGGTTGGACCGCGCGATTTGCCGTTGGCGGCTCAGGGATATCCTCGTGCGTTTCCAGCAGTTCGAAAATCCGTTCGGTGGCGGCCATGGCACGCTGGTATGAGCTGGCCTTATCCGAGAGCGATCCCAGGGGCCAGAAAAAATTACGGACATACGCCAGAAACGCGACCAGCATCCCCACCGTTAAACCGTTCCCGCCTGCCAACACCAGCCATCCACCGACGCCCACCAACAGAACCGTGGCGCTGTTCTGCCCGATTTCGATCAAGGGAAAGAAATGACTGAACCAGCGTACTTCCTGGAAATGCGCGTTGCGCAGCCCGCTGTTGGCTTTATCGAACCGTTCACGGGCCGGCAATTCGCGGTTGAACAACTGGATGGTGGACATGCCCGAGAGTTGTTCCTGGAGCCCGGCATTGAGCTGGGCCTGGCGTGTGCGGATGTTGCGGTTGGCTTGACGCAAACGCCGATTGACCTTTTCCAGGAAAAAAACCAGTGGCGGCAGGATCAGCGCCGTGATGCCTGCCAGACGCGGATTAAGAAACACCATGTAGCCGGCAATCCCGATCAACATACATATATCGGCAATCAATCCGACGATCCCTTCGGTCACGAAACGTTGGACGGCCTCCACATCGGAAGTGACACGCGTCATAAGCGTGCCGACCGGGGTCCGGTCGTAATAAGGCAATCCCAAACGCAGGGCTTTGCCGAAAACATCACGCCGCAAGTCATGAACGATCGATTGCCCGATCCAGGCAGTCAGCAGTCCCTGGCACATGCGCAATAAAAATCCGCCGGTTGCCAGAACGAGATACCATCCGCCCATGCGGATCAGACCGGCAAACCGTTCCGCAATATCCATTTCTCCAGGCGTGTCCAAATAACGATCGATGGCGCGTTGCAAAATCATCGGCAGCGCATTGATCAGCAGGGTAGTTCCGACAATCGACAGCAAGGATATCACCATTAATCCGATGTAAGGTTTGGCATATTCCAGCAGGCGACGGACCGGCAAGCGCGATGAACTTGCTTTTGATCGCTGGGAACGGGTGTCGGAATGAGGTGGCTCAGGCATGCGTACCCTCCCTGTGTCCGGACGCGTAGGCCTCGAACTGCTGTAAGCGGTAGGTTCTGGCATAATATCCGTTACGAGCCAACAATTCGGCATGGGTTCCCTGCTCGGTTATGCGACCGTTTTCGAGCACAATAATGCTATCCGCGCGGTAAAGCGCGGAAAGTCGATGGCTCACCAGCAGGGTGGTTCGGGTCTGGGCAACCGGAGTGAGATTGTCGAGAATGGCGGATTCGGTCTGGATATCGACGGCCGCCAGAACATCGTCCAGCACCAGGACGGCCGGTTTGCGTGCGACGGCCCGGCCCAGCGAAGCGCGCTGGCGCTGGCCGCCGGATAGCGTCACGCCGCGTTCACCGACATGCGTCTCGTAACCGTTAGGGAAACGCGCGATATCCGCATCCAAATGGGCGATACGGGCGGCCCAGCGGATAACATCCTCCTGTAATGATGGCAGACCGAAAGCCAGATTATGCGCCAGTGTCTCGGAAAAAAGCATGGTCTCCTGGGGTGCGAAACCGATATGGCGGCGCAAAACATCGAGCGGAATCGTGGATAATAAATGGTTATCGATATAAATATTGCCGTGATCCGGATCGCAAAGACGGGCTACCAGCGATACCAGCATGGTCTTGCCGGCGCCGCTTGGACCGGTAATACCGATGGTTGATCCCGCCGGGATACGCAGGTTGATTCCGTCGAGCACCATTTTCCCTTCGCGCTGTAAACCGACATCGCGAAACGCGATATCACCCCGCAGTGTCTGAATGCCGGCATCGGTTTGTTCGTTATCGGCGATCGCGGGCGGCGTGGCGAAAAGGGTCAGTAAACGATACCAGCTGGTGCGGCCGCGTTGGATCAGGTTGCCGATCCATCCCAGCGACAGGACGGGCCATTGCATGTACAGAAGGTATTGATTCACTAGAACCAGGTCGCCCAGCGTGATCTGTTCCTGCAAAACGAGATGTCCACCGTAAACCAGGGTAGCCACCAGTTGCAGCGAGAACCAGAACGCGAATAATGGCCAGATAGGTTCGCTGACGAAGCTGACGCCCATGGCGCGTTGATGCATTCCCCGGTTCTCGTGGGCAAAACGTCGGCGTCGGCTTTTCTCCAGCGCATATCCCTTGATCGTCCTGATTCCGGAAAAGGTTTCTTCAACCGTATGACCCAAATCGGAGGTTTGTTCCTGCAGTGCCGTGTGGCGACGGCGGATCGCGCGTATCAACAGGGCAAACGACATGACCATCCCGAACATCAACGCCAGTAAGATGGCGCCCAAACCGGTTTGCATCCGGAACAGGACACTGAACGCGACGAGCAATGCAACCAGTGACCGGACACCATGCAGCACGCCATGTCCCAACGCATCGCGGATCACGGTCAAATCCGACGTCATCCGGGTCATCAGATCGCCAATCCGTTGGCGCCGGAAAAAACCGGCATCCTGGCGCGCTAAATGGGCGAATAAATCCCGGCGAACGGCGTATTCCACCGTGTGCGCGGCACGCAATGGTAAACGCCGCATCCAATAACTCAGAGTGGCAGCGAAAGGAATACAGGCTGCGTAAAACAAAACACCCTGCATCAATGCACGTCGCGTCAGCGTTCCCTCGGTCAGCTCGTCGATCAGATAGCGTACAATAAAGGGTAGTCCAAGCTGAATGAGGACAGCCATACACGTCAGCAAGGCGCCAATCACAAACCCGGCACCATGCCGCCGCACGATATCCCGTAATCTGTAAGGCCGGTTCTTCATCATCGGTGACATTGCAAAGCCGATAACCATAACCGACAATGCCCGCCAACGCAAGCCGGGAAACCCTGAACTGAAGTTTTGCCATAAGCGGTTGGTCTTCTTAGATCCGCGCCGCTATGCGGCGCTTTGGAGTGCGGCGAGTTCTCGCCGCTCTTAAGCGCGTGCCTGGTCACGCGCATGCACAACCCTTATGCTTTATCTGGGCGTGACAAGTCCCGCCTTTGACAGCGGCGACAAGTCGCCGCACTCCAAAGCGGCTTCGCCGCAATCATTTGACGTTTTTCAGTCCGCGGTTTCGGGGGAAACCTTGCAAGAACGTTGGGAAATCGGTGTCGCGTGTCGGGAATATAGGTGAACGACGACGGCGACGACTACGGATTACGAGAAGAGAAAATCCCATCGTCTGCCGTAGTCGTCGCCGTAGTCGTTTTGACCGTTCTTTCATAGCCCCGAAAAATCAGATTTCGCCGCGAAATCTGAGGCCAAACTCGTTTGAGAGAACATGCTAACCCACTGAAAAAACGATACATAATTTTTGGTCTCTCTACTCCCGAAAAACCTGATTTTCGCCGCGAAA
>PXCX01000032.1 GCA_003565195.1 PVC group bacterium
ACAAAAAGGTGTTCCGATCCGGCTGTTCCTTCGCTCCGGCAAACAGACGGTCAGCCCGCCGCCGAACGTTGTATTGCATGTTTTATATCGCGACCGTAACCAAACGATTTACGCGATTATCGGCGCCGGCGAACCCGATCCTTCCGATAAGGCCATTCCGTTGCCAACCCGTTCACTGGGCGCAATGCGTCAGGAACGCGCTGAACTTGATGACCGGCTACACGAAATCGAACGCCAATTTAATGCTGCCGTCGCTGGCCTGCCGTGGTTACGCCGGCAGTTGACGGAGAAGACCGACGCCCTGCGTTTCGCCGAAACCCGCGCCGGCATGGGTCAGCGCGAAAGCATCGTTTATCTACGCGGTTACTGTCCGGTCGACAAAATGGATGCGCTGCGTGCGGCCGCCCACGAGCAGGGATGGGCCATGCTGGCGGAAGATCCCGGTCCGGACGACAAGGTGCCGACATTGATCCGACATCCCCGCTGGGTGCGCCCGATCCGATCGGTCCTTAACCTGATGGGGATTCTGCCCGGATATCGCGAAATTGATGTAAGCGCCGCATTTTTGCTGTTTTTCAGTTTGTTTTTTGCCATGATCGTGGGCGATGCCGGCTACGGGGTTATTTTTCTGGGCATGACCGCCCTCGCCCACCGGCGCTGGCGGCATGTAACCCCGCCCGAACCGTTCCGGATGCTGGCGGTCCTGAGCATCAGTACCATTGTATGGGGGTTGCTGAACGGCAATGTTTTCGGAACATCATGGTTCCCTACCCTGGTTCCCTGGCTGACAGACCGTGAAAACATGATGATGTTATGTTTCCTGATCGGCGCCATTCATTTAACGGTAGCGCACGGCTGGAACGCGATCATGATTATCAACTCGCCGCGCGCCCTGGCGCAGGCGGGTTGGATTGCGCTGACCTGGACCATGTTCCTGACCGCGCGCAGTCTGATTCTGGGCGCCGAATTCCCGCTTTTCGGTTATGGATTGCTGGGAATCGGGCTGGCGCTGGTGATTGTGTTCATGACTCCGGCGGCATCATTCAAGACCGACTGGATATCGCATGCCATGCTGCCGCTGACAATTATCAACAACTTCGTCGACGTAGTCTCCTATGTCCGGTTGTTCGCGGTCGGTTACGCCACTCTGGCGGTGGCGGAAGCCTTCAACGCCATGGCCATCGCCGGCGACATGAGCATCACCCGCAGTCTGTTGGCAGCGCTGATTTTGTTTTTCGGGCATACGCTCAATATCATTCTTTGCGCTCTGAGTGTTCTGGTCCACGGAATAAGGTTGAATACGCTGGAGTTCTCGGGACATGTCGGCATGCAATGGACGGGATTCGCCTATCAACCCTTTGAAACGCAAATTCCGGAGAAAAAGCGATCGTGAATTATCCAAGCATGCTTGCGTGATAACTATAGAAATGATGTGGAGGCCTGGATGGTTCCGGGCAAAGGAGATCCGCGTTCGCGAGTGTGAAGGCGAAAGTCCAACATCGAACACGGAACATCGAAGGGGAAGAACGGGGGATTCCCCATTTAGATGTTCGATGTTGAAAGTAGACATTCTATTGTTCAGAGGAAATCGAAACAGAGAGAGGAGCATCACATGACGGAAGAACTATTCGTATCGCTGGGACAGATGGGCGGCGTGGCCGCGATCGCGCTGGCTGCAGTCGGGTCGGCGCTGGGCACGGGCGCGGCGGGTATCGCGGCGGTCGGCGCCTGGAAGAAATGTTTTGCGCAAGAGAAACCGGCCCCATTCATGCTGGCGGCCTTTGTTGGAGCGCCACTAACCCAGACGATTTACGGGTTGATACTGATGCTTCAGATCAATGCCGCGGCAGAGGCTGATGCATCCGCATTTCCGTTCCTGATCGGCGCCGGTATATTGGGCGGTCTGGCCATGGGGGCATCAGCCATGATGCAGGGCCGGGCGGCAGCCGGCGCCTCGGACGCTTTTGCCGAGACCGGCAAAGGCTTTGTCAATTACCTGATCGCGCTGGGTATCGTCGAAACGGTCGCCCTGTTCGTGATGGTTTTTGTCATGCTGATCCTGTAAGGTTCACTGACCTCCTGACTTCTGACCTCTGGGTTGCGGGCGAAGCCCACCTTAGGTATAATACGACGCATGCTGAAATTATACAACACCTTAACCCGCGGACAGGATACGTTCGAGCCGCTTGAACCGGGGGTCGTCAAACTTTACACCTGCGGTCCGACGGTATACGACGTCGCCCATCTGGGTAATTTCCGGGCGTACATTTTCGAGGATATCCTGCGACGCACTCTTGAATACAAGGGGTATCGTGTGCTTCAGGTCATGAACCTGACGGATGTTGACGACAAAACCATCCGCGGCGCCAACGCGGCCGGCATCAGTCTGGATACCTTCACGCAACCGTTCAAGGATGCTTTTTTCGAGGATTTGAAAACTCTGCGGATCGAGCCGGCCGAACATTATCCGGCGGCAACCGCGCATATTCCCGAGATGATTACCCTGATCGAACGGTTAATCGCCCTCAAGCATGCCTATATCGCCGATGACGGTTCCGTATATTTCAACATAGCGTCGTACCCCGACTATGGCCGGCTGGCGCGCTTGGATTTATCGAGCTTACAGTCGGGCGCGCGTGTGGCACACGATGAATATGCCAAGGATCATGCTGCCGATTTCGCCCTCTGGAAAGCTTGGGACACCGATGACGGGGCGGTGGCCTGGGATTCGCCCTGGGGGCGCGGACGTCCCGGCTGGCACATCGAATGTTCCGCCATGTGCATGCGTTACCTGGGCGAAACGTTTGATATACATACGGGCGGCATCGACAATATCTTCCCGCATCATGAAGATGAGATTGCGCAAAGTGAAGCCGCCACCGGCAAACCGCTGGCGCGATACTGGCTGCATTGCGCCCATTTGATCATCGATGGCCAGAAGATGTCGAAGTCGCTGGGTAACTTTCACAGTTTGCGTGATGTAATCGGCATGGGCTTCCGCGGTCGTGAAGTCCGGTATCTGTTAGCTTCCGCGCATTACCGTCAGACCCTTAACTTCACATTCGACGGATTGCGTGCGGTACGGACCGCGCTTGACCGCGTCGATACATGCCGGCATCGTTTACAACAGGTTGCCGGCGAAACCACGGCGTCGACAACCACCGAAATTCCGCAGTGGGCACACGTCATGAACACCCAATTCGACCGCGCGATTTGCGACGATTTGAATACTGCCGCGGCTTACGGCGTCCTGTTCGAAACAATTCATGAAAGTAATCGCTTGATCGATGGCGACCGGATGACGAAGCGCGAGGCCGCCGCCGTCTTAACCATGTTCGACCACTGGGATCATGTTCTGGCTATAATGCAACCGGATCAGGACAGTGCGGCGGCGGACACCGCCGCCGATCCGGTGGTAACCGATCTGCTGGAAAAACGGCAGGCAGCGCGCCAAATCAAAGATTTCAAGGAATCGGACCGTCTCCGTGACTTGTTGCGCGACAAAGGCTGGGTCGTTCGCGACACACACAACGGCCAGGAACTCAGGAAATCCTCTTGAAGTTTTGCCATAAGCATTTTGCCAAGCCGGCGTGATCGTTTGCGGCGAAGCCATAATGCATCGCCAGACAGATATTTTGTGACCGACCATTTCGCCCCTGCGGATCGATTAAGTTGATCGACGAAGGGTATCCGAGGAAGGGTTTCGAGGAAGTGTGCGTTTAAGCGTACGGTTAAGCGTCCATAGCGTGCGAAGCCACACTTACTCGCCTTCTTAACCGCCACCCTTTTCT
>PXCX01000122.1 GCA_003565195.1 PVC group bacterium
ACTCTGGCGGTCTCCGAGAATAAAATCCCATCGGGATTGATTAAATAGATCAACCCGTTCGCGGCCAGGAGACCGGCAATTTCACTGGCGCCGCCGCCCACCACACGATTCAACGCAACGGCGGAACGGTCGGGCTGCACGAAGATGACGCTTTCCGGCTGCGCGATATTGAAACTGTCGTAATTGATGATGGCGCGTCCCGACCCCTGGTCGATCGTCATGACGTTGCCGTCGATCGAAAATGATACATCCCCATGCTGAACCTGCTCGCCTTGCGGCAGCGCCAGCAATGGAGCGGCCTGCATCAACACGAGATGAAACACGCAGGTTGCGCAAATTCCTTTCGCCAATCTCGTGCGCCGCCGAAACGTTCCGAATAGTTTTTTCATAATTTCGTTCCTTCGCTGCTATGATGGAATCTTAGTGATACGAATGCTAACGAGTCGCCGGATAACCCCGTGCTTAAAACTGTATTTGTAAATTGACGTGCCCCCGTCCCGCAATATCGCTCTCTACGGTTTCTTCAAGTGGAAATCCCCAATCGAACTTGAGCTGCGCATGTTGCGTGACGGCCAGCCGGAATCCCGTACCGACGCTGACCAAGGATTGCGATCGTTCTTCGCCCGGCAACGGATCTTCAATTTGGGTGTATCCGGCATCGGCGAACGCGACCCATTGCAAACGATCGATCGGTGTTCCCGTCGGTTGCCACGAGGGTCGCGCGTATTGGGCGAGACGCGAGAAGGCACCCAGCAACAACGGCGTCCGCAATTCTATCGTGCCGATGGCCGCGTGATCGCCAAGATACTCGCGTTCCTTATAACCGCGCACGGTATTCGCGCCGCCGGCGCCCATCTGTTCGGCATGGATGAGCGCGCCGTCCGCATATTGTCCCTGCGCTCTCAAAAACGCGATCCATCGACCGGCATAATCCCCGTCTTCCAGTTTTCTTCCGCCAAACATCTGGGTGCGCGCCACCTGCCCCCGAAAAATCAAATAGTCCGCTTCAGCCGCCACGCGTTGCTGTTTGATTTCGACATCATCCGATGTGCCCCATAGGTCGCCTTGATTGTAAAGCGCCTCAAGGGTCACATAATTCCGGCCATGCCAGGCATCCGCGGTCTTGTCGGAATACATCAGCGCCAGCGACAAGGGACGGATCGTGATTTCGCGCGGCAAGGTTTCGTAATCCTGCACGACAAGACCGCTTTCAATATATCGATGAACAAATCCCAGCGATGCGGACATCAAATGCCGCGACGTGTCGATGAAACGCATGGAACCCTGCAAGCCGACAAACCATCCTTCACCGGTCACGTCGATCTGCGGCACCACGTCGCGGGCGTCGACTTCCGTGTAACCGCCGTACAGCGTAAAGGCGCCGCCCTTCCATAGATGGTGCGGCCGGTAATAACTGGCCGCGACACCGTGGAGCGCGCCGAAATCGAGCGCGGTCTGCCCGCTGAACGTCAGAACGTCATCCGCCTTGGTAAGGTTGAGGTACTGCAGAGACAGGCGGCCGCTCCAATTGTCCGAGGCATCGGTGCCGTAATTGTCGATATCCAACACCGCGTGAAAGGGAAGACGCTCCCGTGTATTGGTAAACGCCATATCGACGTAACGAATAGGATGCTCGTCCACGATTTCGGTCCGCACCGACAAATCAACGTCCCACGTTAAATCCGGATGCGCGTTCAGCGTGTGAAACCGATCGTAAAAGGTAAAATAATTGAAGGGTTGGTCTTCGGGTAAATCGCGGAAACGGCGATCGATTTGGCGTCTCGAGAAGTAACGACCGTCCTCACGGCCATCCTTGAAGGAATACGTGCGCCGTCCCGAGCGTCCCGCGTCGGCGATGACGTTCAACACACCGTTGCTATACGCCTGCTCATGCGGCAGCCCGATCCTGGCAATATAATACCCCTTGGCGACAGCGCTGCTTTCCAGCTCACGGACGGCTTCCTCCGCCTTGGCGGAATCCCATGCCATGCCGGAGACCTTCTGTTCGAGTTGCTTCGCCAATCCCGTACGCCGCATCCAGTCTTCATCGCCGTGAATGCGTATCCCGCGGACGATATCGCTGTCGTTTGCGGCATCCAGCATCTCATCCAAGTCGGAATGTTGCGCGTTTTCCGTCGACACATGTTCATTGTCATTCGTCACAGCAGCATCCGCATAAGCAAAGGCTGGCAGCAAGAGAACAACACCCATTGCAACCAACATGCTTCGTCCGAGCGGAGACATGCGATCGCAGACACGCCGCCGTGCCATGGCCGCGCATGGGGAACCCATGGCCGCCGCATCCCTTGGCCCGCGATAACCCGTTCGCGCGAATCGATTCCCATCGCAACGTGTCTGGCTGACAACAAAAGACACCTCGCGCCGTTTCGAGCAACTGGATTCCATACTTAATCTCCTTAAGGTTGTTGAAACGCTGAACGCCGAAACCAGAATGTTCACTTCAGCGGCTGGGCGTTTGTATTACTTCAACCAGTTCACGATTATCTTTGTCGTATTCGTAGTCCCGGTCGCGCGACATCGAATACGTCTCCGCCAACTCATTTTGCACACGCAACAATTCACGTTCTTTCTGGCGTACCATCACGGCAAGCGCGGTTTGCACTTCCAGCGCCAACTGTTTTCCGCGCACCAGTCGATGAAAGACGTCGGCTTCCTCAGCGGTCTCAAAAACCTTATGCACTTTCCCTTGTGCCGCCGCAGCCGCTCCATTCGAAACGCCCACCCCTGCTTCATTCTCTGGCGCCGCCACGGGATTTACCACGTAAATCGTACGGTCTTCCATATTGAAATGATAATTTTCAGACGCATTAATTGCGAAACGATTGGCCAACAATTGATCGATCATTTCCATTCGCTGCCGCTGTTCGTCAGAAAAACGCTGAATCATCTGGATATCATTCGTAATGGCCGCACGCCTTTCAAACAAATCCAAAAACTGCCGTTCACTGCGATCATCCGTAAAACGAATATGAGTCCGCCGTTTGTGTTCCACTTGCGGTATCCTGCGCACGTCTTGACCCGTGTCCGCCGCCAGGCCGGTATGATCTTCGGAACCATGATGCGCCCGTACGGAATCGTCATCACCAACTGCTGTGTAATACAAACCCGACCGACCCTCATCATCCACGCCGATGTCATCCGATGCGGAAGACGGCCAGTACGCACCATGCTGACATGCTGTAAGCGTCAATCCGAAAACCAGGCCCAACAATACTTCTTTCGTGAATATCTGCTTCATGCCCCGCAACCTATTACAAAACGCCATAACAAGTAAACCCCTTTCTTTCCACTTTAAGTTGAATCGCGTTTCGGTACACATGAACATTTCTTCCCGTTTTCACGTCGATCGCAAAACAATCGGCATACCGGGATCCCCACATATAACGCCAAGGCATCCAGGTGCTCAGCTCCAGGAAATCGAGATCCGCGTTCCCAGGCGGATATTGTTTCAATCGAAACGCCAATATCCTTTGCCAATGCTTTCAAAGGAAGTTTACTGTTTTGACGCCAGTTTTTGAGAAATCTGCTCAATCGGACTCTGACTTCATCGCAACCCTCACGACAATCATCGTCGCGAGTTAAAACAGCTTTGCTTTTCATGGTTATCGACTCCACCGATCAGTGCACTAGTGTCATGTCACGCTTGATATGTTAGATAGATTATGGTATGTTCTCCTCTATGAAAGGAGGTGCGGCATGCCAAAGGTGAAATATCGGTTATCGCTGACATCGGACGAGCGGGAAGAT
>PXCX01000143.1 GCA_003565195.1 PVC group bacterium
GTTGGACGGTTTGAGATCGCGATGTACCACACCTCGCTGGTGCGCATGCGAGACAGCGCCGCCGATTTTCTTGATTAATGCCAGCGTTTGGGCTTGATTCATTGAGCCGTTCCGATATACCAGGGTCTCCAGGCTAAAGGGTGGGGGCGGTTCGTCAGGAGTACCAGCCGGTTCCGGGCCGGCAATATATTCCATGGCGATATAAGGGCCTTCGGCATCCTCCGAAACCGCATAAATACGGCAGATATGTATATGATTTAACGCGGCCATCGCGCGGGCTTCCCGTAAAAAACGTGCCCGCATGGTATTGCGTAACTCGCCGCCGACAGCCAGCCGTTTGATGGCAGCGAACCGGCCGAGTGTTGGATCGAATGCCAGATAAACAATGCCCATCCCGCCGCGGGCAATCTCATGGCGTATATCCCACCCGGCCGTGTCACTGCCGGATAAGACGCATCGTCTGTTGGCGCGGTCACCATTGGCGGCTTCATCACCGGTACGGATACGCATAGTAGCCGCATTGCGCCCTTGCGGATGGTTCGGAGATAGCATTTGCTAGCCTTATAACTGATCGCCGGTTGCGTTTGTTTGCCCGGCATGGACCTGAGCCATAAGCTTTTCGATCAGTCCCGGGACTTGATCAGGGGTAATATGGCCGTAAACTTGGTCCTCGACCATAATTACAGGAGCAAGACCGCAGGTTCCGAGGCAGCGGGAAGGTTCCAGCGAGAACATGCCGTCCGTTGTCGTTTCGCCAAAATCGATTCCTAGTTCCTGTTTAAACCGTTCCGCCACCCGTTCGCTTCCTTTAACGTAGCACGCGGTTCCCAGGCAAATACGGACGACCAGTTTGCCGCGCGGTGTCAGGCGGAAATAATGATAGAACGATGCCACACCGGTAACCTTGGCGTGCGGCAACTGAAGCAATTGCGCGACCGCATCCAACTGCGGTTCTCCCAGATAGCCGCAATGATCCTGGACCTTATGCAGAACCGATATCAACTGGCTTTCGGGATGGGGTTGGCGCGCGCATTGCTCGATATATTCGACAACGGATGCCGGGAGTTGTTCAATTGCTGCCTGTTTGACCTGCTCCCAATTATCCGTGGTGTTCGTTTGGCTCATCGGATACCTCGCGGAAGTTTTGCTTGATAGTGAGTGTGTAAAAGGCTGTGCGCTTTATCACTGCCGGGTTTGCCCAGATAATCACGGTACAGCTTTTTAATCGCCGGATTCTCATGCGAACGCCGGTATTTGCGTTTACCATCGACGTTGTATAAAGCAGACGCTCGTAATGCCAAAAGACGTGGGTCGAGAATACGGAACGCGCCTTCCGGATACGGTTGGCCGCCGCCGCCGATGCAGCCGCCCGGACAGGCCATGATTTCAAGGACATGAAATTGTTTCTCACGCGACTTGACCTTGTCCAGCAGGGTTTTAGCGTTAACCAATCCGTTGGCCACGCCCAAACTCAGTGTGCGGTCCCCGATGGTCAGGTCGGCCTCGCGCAAGCCTTCTACTGCTCGGACCTCAGTAAACTCCAGGCGCTCGGCAGGTTTGCCCGTCAGCCATTCCGCCGCGGTACGCAGGGTGGCCTCCATCACGCCGCCGGTCGTTCCAAAAATATCGCCGGCGCCGGTGGCAATTCCCAGCGGTGCGTCAAATTCGGATTCGGTTAGCGAGACGAAATCGATTCCGTAACATTGAATCATCCAGATCAGTTCGCGTGTCGTTAAGACGGCGTCGGTATAAGGGATCCCGTTTTCCATCTGCAACTCGGGACGGGCTATCTCGTACTTCTTGGCAACGCAGGGCATGATGGCTACCATATAAATGTTCGCCGGATCAATTCCCGCTTTTTCCGCATAATATGTCTTTGTCAAAACCGACAGCATCGACATCGGCGACCGACAGGTCGACGCATGCGGTATCATTTCCGGATAGAATTTTTCAAGGAAACTGACCCAGCCCGGTGAACATGAGGTTAGCATCGGCAGGACCCCTTCGCCGTTCAGCCGGCGTGTAAACTCAGTGGCCTCTTCCATGATAGTCAGGTCAGCGCCAAGATCGGTGTCGAAGATCGCGTCGAATCCAAGACGCCGCAAGGCTGCAACCATGCGGCCGGTGCAGGGCGTTCCAGGGTCGAGTCCAAACCCTTCGCCGATCGCGGCACGGATCGAGGGCGCGGTTTGCGCGACTACATGTATTTTCGGATCGGCCAACGCCTGCCAGACGTTTTCGGTGTGAGGCTTTTCCAGAAACGCAGCGGTGGGGCAGGCGTTAATGCATTGTCCGCACTGGATGCATACCGAATCATCCATGTTGCGACCATGTGCCGGCATGACATGGGTGGTGAATCCTCGACCGTGCTGGCTCAAGTTGGATACGCCCTGTACTTCGGCACATACCCTGACACAACGGCCGCACAGAATACATTTTTCCTGGTCGCGAATCACAGATAAACTCTTGGTGTTGGTCGGAAATCGTTTGCGTTCGCCCTCGAATAGTCGCTCGCGAATCCCAAGCTTATAGGCCATATTCTGTAATTCGCAATGTCCGTCGCGTTCACATAACTGACATTCGCGAGGATGATTGTCGAGTAAGAGTTCTACCATATCGCGGCGTGCCCGGCGTATCTCTTCCGAGGTGGTCTGGACCACCATACCTTCCCAAACGGCGACACTGCATGAAGCCATGAAAAAGTCCATCCCCTCTACGTCGACAATGCAGACGCGACAGGAACCCTGCAGACTCAGGTCGGGATGATAACATAATCGTGGAATCCGTATGCCGATGGTTTCGGCCGCTTCCATGATCGTGGTGCCCTTCGGAACCCTGATTTTCTTGCCGTCAATTGTCAAGCCGATCTGTTCTTGTTCCGTCATTTTCGTCATCCTCGTTTCACCGCGTCGAATCGGCATACCTCATAACAGCGCCCGCATTTAATGCAGCGATCCTGATCAATTACGTGAACCTTGCGACGGTCACCGCGAATACAGGGTACCGGACAGTTGCGGGCGCAAACCGTGCAGCCAACACAATGGTCCGGGTCGATTTCATAAGTTACCAGAGTTTTGCACGCATGGGCCGGACAGCGCTTGTCCTGAACGTGCGCGAGATATTCGGCGCGAAATTCGCGCAAGGTACTCAGCACCGGATTGGATGCCGCCCGACCCAGCCCGCACAGCGAGCTGCGCTTCATTAAAAATGCCAAACGTTCCAGTTTGTCCAAATCATCCAAATTGGCCTGGCCGGCTGTGATCCGATCAAGAATTTCCACGATCCTGGTGGTGCCCTCGCGACACGGCGTGCATTTGCCGCACGATTCGTCCTGCGAAAATTTCATGAAAAATTTGGCGACATCCACCATGCAACTGTCTTCGTCAAGCACGATCATACCGCCGCTGCCCATTATCGAACCTTTGGCCGCCAGACTATCGAAATCGATCGGGGTGTCGAGATCCGAGGCCGGAAGACAGCCGCCTGCCGGTCCGCCGGTTTGTATCGCTTTTATGCGCTTGCCGCCGGGAACCCCGCCGCCGATATCATCAATCACCTGTCGCAGCGTGCTACCCATCGGGACTTCGATCAATCCGGTATGCTCGACCTTGCCGGCCAACGCGAAAACTTTGGTGCCACCGCTGTTTTCGGTGCCGAGCCGTCCGAACCATTCGCCGCCGTACGCGATCACGGCCGGGATATTGGCAAACGTTTCGACATTGTTGATTACGGTCGGCTGGCCCCACAGTCCACTGGTTGTCGGA
>PXCX01000332.1 GCA_003565195.1 PVC group bacterium
CGTCTAGAATGGTTGGGAAAAGGATGACGCCATCGATACCGCGTTCGCGCAGCAGGCGTAATGCCTGATTCCGTAATGCCGGCGATACCGGCAGGCGGGGGATACACAGAATTGTGACGGGTCGGATACCGCCCCCCAGCCGCTGGATGGCTTGCTCGACCACCTGGGGCGAGGCAAATTGCAGCATTTCCGGCAGTGCACTCAGGCGAGCGGCTGAAAACCGCTGCGTATGCCAACCGCGAACCCCGACGATGGCTGTCGGGATTTGAAGCAAGGAGTTTCGATTCCACAAAATTTCGTCGGGCACCACGACCCGGCGGATAGCGGGATTCATGATCAGGAATTCCGGTTCTTCCTGGCCCGGTTGATGCGAACCGGGACCGATATATTTACGCGGCTGGCTGACCAGATAGCCGCGTTGCTCAAAATATTCGCGTACAATCCATTCAGTGACGGATGACATTCCAGACCTCTGTTAAATCTGTTTCCGTGACCCGGCGGTTTGCCGAGGCGCGGCCGATACCGTCCAGCAGCACAAACTGCAGTCTGCCGCCCGCCGATTTTTTGTCGCTCTGCATCCGATTCCGGATGTCGGTCCAGGCATCGGCCGGCGCCGTCAGCCGGATCGGTAACCCCAGTGCGGCAAGATTCCGTTCCAGGCGTTCAACCTCCTCGCCGCTGAGCCCGCCGTATCGCTGTGACAGACGGGCCGCGAACACCATGCCGATGGCCACCGCCTCGCCGTGCAGCAGCCCTTGATAACCGCTCCATGCTTCGACGGCATGACCGAACGTATGACCGAAATTCAAAAGAGCGCGTTGGCCGCACCGTTCGTGTTCGTCGCGGGTCACGACGGCGGCCTTCAAGGTACAGCAGCGCGCAATCACCTTGGCCAGCTCATCGTCATCAAGAGCACGTAACGCTGTTGTAGTATCCGACAACTGCCTGTAAAAATCGCCGTCAAGAATCAATCCGTATTTCACAACCTCCGCCAGACCCGACTGGTATTCCCGGTCAGGTAAGGTTTTCAAAGTCTGCAGATTGACGACCACTTCGGCCGGCTGATAAAAGCAGCCCACCAAATTCTTGCCGCCCGCGAGATTGACCCCGGTCTTGCCGCCCACCGAGCTGTCAACCATTGCCAGCAGACTGGTGGGTACCTGAATAAAATCAAGTCCTCGCAAATAGGTTGCCGCGACGAAACCGGCCAAATCGCCGACCACGCCGCCGCCCAGGGCTGTAATACTCGAGCCACGGTCGAGACCAGCCGCCGTACAGGCATTGTATAAGCTTGCCGTGACATCCAGATTCTTCGATAGTTCCCCCGCGTCAACCGTTGCAGGAATGACCGTAAAACCTGCCGCCTGTAATGCCGTGCGGCAAGCCTCGCCGTATAAGGGCGTTACGTTGGTGTCCGAGATTAACAAGGTCTTGCGACCGTTGCCCGGCAAGGCCGATAACGGGCCGAAATCGCGGGTGATCCGAATCGCGTACGATCGTTCGCCAAGATTGACATTGATGGATTCGTTGTTCAAGGATAGCCTCGATGAATTGGTCGTTTACTAATGTTACCCGCGATGCGTATCGATTCCGTTTTGTGTGCCGCGCTATTTCTGTTCGCTTTCATGCAAGCTTGAGGGCGTGGACGTATAGCTGTTGATGATAGCATGTTTAAGCGGAAATTCAAGCCGGCTCTTGTTACGAGAGCGCTACCCGTGCAATATCTCTTTGTCAGGCGGTGATGATCGGGCAGGGTCGAATGATCGCAACTTCAATTTTTGCAATGTGATCAGCACCATGTACAGGGGATTCAACACAAGATAGCGTTTCCACAGTCGTTTCGGTTCATGCACAAGCCGGAACAGCCATTCCAGGCCCATGTTTTGCAGTGCTCCGGGCGCCTGCGGCATTAGTCCGGCATGGAAATCGAATGCGGCCCCCACAGCCAGCAGGGGCATGGACAGATCGTTGCGAAACTCGTACACCCACACTTCCTGGCGCGGACATCCAAGTCCCACCAGTACTATTGCAGCCTTGCTATCGCATATTTGACGGACAATTTCAGCTTTTTCGGCGGGGGATAAATGGCGGAAGCGGGACGGCTGCATGCCGGCAATGAGCAGTCCGGGCAATCGGCTGCGCAGGCGGTGAGCGAGCGCTTCCAGAACGTCGGGCCGGCTGCCGTACAGATAGACGGGCAGCTTTTCCTGCGCGGCCCGCTCGCACACCTTCAGGGCCAGCTTGGGCCCGTACACGCGGTCGTTGAGTTTCGTGTCATACAGCCGGTTCAACGCCCAGCGTACGGGCTGTCCGTCGGGGCAGACTAGGTCGAGATGATTCAGGCGGTGCCGATGCACGGAATCCTGCACGCCGGTCATGAGACCGTGCACGGCCAGAGCGGAGACGGAGCAGGGCTTGCGTTCGCGGGCCGCGCCAATGATCCGCTCGACCGCAGCCTCGTAGTCTACCGCATCGACCAGTACGCCCAGAAGGTTTTGTTTGCCGCGATCGATCATCCCGTCCCGTGTTCCGTCTTCCAGCGTTGCACGTTGGCATCGTGAATTTCCTGGAGGATGCGTGGCACATCGTATTCGGTTTTCCATTGGGGATAATGGCGCATGAATTTTTGGTTGTCGCTGATCCACCAGATATGGTCGCCTGTGCGGTTATGTTCGGCGTAGGACCAGTTCAATTTGTTGCCGCTCACGCTCTCGCATAATTCGATGGCCTCCAGCATGGAGCAGTTGCTGGCGCGGCCACCGCCCATGTTGTAAACTTCGCCCGCACGCGGCGACTTGAAAAACTGGTCGAACGCCCGCACCAGGTCGGCGCTATGGATATTATCGCGCACCTGCTTGCCCTTGTAGCCGAGCACCTGATATGGCGTTCCGGTCGCGGCGCACTTAAGCAGGTAGGCTAGAAAGCCGTGCAAAGGCGCGCCGGAATGGCCGGGCCCGGTCAGGCAGCCGCCGCGGAAGCAGGCGGTGGGCATTCCGAAATAGCGTCCGTATTCCTGCACAAGCACATCGGCTGCGACTTTGGAGGCGCCGAACAGGCTGTGCAATGTCTGGTCGATCGGCATATCCTCGCGGATGCCCTGGGCATATCTGTGGTTCGGATCGATCTCCCAGCGGGTTTCCTGTTCGTGAAGCGGCAGCCGATTGGGCGTATCGCCATAGACCTTGTTGGTTGAGGTAAAGATGAACGGCGCTTCCGGTGCATGCAGGCGGGCCGCCTCCAGCAGGTTGAGGGTACCGTTGGCATTGACGCTGAAATCGGTTTTGGGTTCCTGGGCGGCCCAATCGTGCGAGGGCTGGGCGGCAGTATGGATGATGCCGGCAATCGTGCCGGCGTGGCGTTGGAACAGCTCGGTTATAGCCGTCTCGTCGCGAATGTCGGCCGAGTTATGGCTATAGGCTTCGCCCAGTTCCTCCTGGAGACGCCGGCGATTCCATTCCGTGGAGCCTTCGCTACCGAAAAAATAGCGGCGCATATCGTTATCGATCCCGACGATGCTGTATCCTTGCCGTGCGAAGTGCCGCGCCGCTTCCGAGCCGATCAACCCCGCCGATCCAGTAACAATGATTTTGTTCAATGCGCTAGAGCCTTTTTCCGTAGCTAGAGCCTGTCCGAAAAGATATTTTCGGACAGGCGTGTTCAGAGTTCGGAGTTCAGAGTTCAGTAAGTACAATCCGTTTTTCAGCTTGACAAAGAGTGTCGCAACATGCTAGTGTTCAACAACTTAAGCAAA
>PXCX01000208.1 GCA_003565195.1 PVC group bacterium
AACGAGACAACCCTGGCAACCCGCGACCGCTTTGGAAATGCGGTCGACCTGCCGCTGAAAAAAACAGAAAAACTTGTCACGCAGCGACCCTTAACCCAGGTTGCGGAGACGAATACCACACCGCGCAACAATTGGCAACGGCATGAAACAGTGCAGTTGCGGATGGGTCATGATGACGATCCGCGTACGACCGTGATCGACGTCACGGTCTGGGTGTTGGAAACTGAAAAGCAAAAGTTATACATTCCGTCACCATGGGTGAAACGGGTGTTTCGCGATTCTGAAAACCGTCGAAAGATTATTGAAACTGTCTGGGGCGAACGGTTTGCGGGAACCATCGGTCCCGGTCTGTTACGGGAATGGTCGGACGACGGCAGGGAGGCGATCCGATCATTCTCGACAACCGCATTCGACCAGATTACGTATTCACGCAAACCGGTCAAACCATCGTCGGACATGTTGACATGGCGTCTGCTAACGGGCGATGTTTTTTATGGTCGTTTCATCGCACCGGATCTAAGCGTTGAGGACCCAACCCGGCGTGGTGGCGATTTAATCGAAACCAGCAAGGTAATCCATGTCACGCCACATGAAGAGACCGGCGACTGGATGCTGCAAACTTCCGCCGGGGAACGGTTAACCCTGGATTCCAGGGAACGCTCAGTGGATGTCCTGCAACTCGGTACCGGGCTCCGAATGACCCTGCCATGGGATCATATCGAAAGTATCCGTTCTATCCCGATCGCCGCGTTGCCGCCGTCAATTGGAGTGCCGCCGGAGGGCGACATCTCGCCGGACGCGATCACGATTGCCGGGGGCGAGTTCCGCATGGGCCGTTTACGCGGCAACGGCATGCCGGACGAAGTGCCGCCGGCGACCATTCGGGTCGCCTCATTTATCATGGATTCAACACCCGTCACACGCGCCCAGTTTGCGGAATTTGTGCGCGATACAGGTTATCAGACCGATGCCGAAAAAAGCGGCGCGAAGCATTTCTGGAAAAATCCCGGATTTCCGCAACGCAGCGCCGAGCCGGTTGTTTTTGTTTCCTGGTCCGATGCCGCCCGATTCTGTAATTGGCGCAGCCGACAGGCCGGCTTGGAACCGGTTTACGAATTTCCGCGGCGACACGGCAACATTCTGACGCATCGTCACCGCAACGGATTCCGGTTGCCGACCGAAGCTGAATGGGAATATGCCGCGCGGGCGGGTGGTCAGGATATAATCTATCCCTGGGGTGATCAAAACAATCCGGCCAAGCTGGTGGAACTGGCTAATTTCCTGCATTCGACCACGGACACGAAGTGGCCGTGGACGTCACCGGTAAAAGAATATCCACCCAATTCGCTTGGTTTATACGATATGGCCGGCAACGTTTGGGAATGGTGCGAGGATTGGTACTTCGATCAAGCATATCATGCTGTATTTCGCATGGAACCTTTCAATCCATTGGTCTTGGGCGACAGTGTTCCCGATCTGACGCACCGGGTGATGCGCGGTGGTTCCTTTAACAATGCGGCCGATATGTTGCGGTGCGCCAGCCGCGGCCATGGATTACCTCGGCGGAGCGCAAATCGGGTGGGATTCCGCACGGTACGTCATGCGCCGACCCAATGAGCTTAAATGTGTATGCTCACCGAAAAGGGATCAATGCGGCCGGAAGCCGCTGTCGCGCGGTATGGATCCTGTTTGTTTTCGTGGCTGTAAGCGAAGTGTCCTGCCGGTTGATATCGGTGTCACCCGATTATGAAGCTCATTACGCTGTCTCGGTCCCATTTATTGCGCAACGCGATTCCAACGACTGCGGTCCCGCAGCTTTGGCGATGCTGATCCGTTACCACAATGGAAAACCGGATATCGGCATGCTGCATGAGGCACTCGTGATTCCCGCACTCGGCGGCACGATTCCGGCTTTGATGATTGCCGTGGCGACTGAGAAAGGGTATCATGCCGCTGTATCGACCGATAACCCGAACGCCGTGACGTCGGCCTTGAAAGAAGGGATGCCGTTGATCGTCTTGCTTGGGCCCGCCGAGTCAGCCAGTGCGGGACATTATGTCGTCGTTACCGGTTTGACCGAAACGGGCCATGCCATCCGAATGCACAACGGTCGCAAGCAAGATCACTGGATGAATCGCGAAACATTTTGCAATCGCTGGGAAACGACCGGTTATACGGCAATTACGATGACGCCATCAGAGGATATCGAGTGAAAGCATATCATTGTCTTGCCGGCGGAGTACAACCCTGATGAGCGCGGGAATTGCGATCAGTGTCATCATTACCACGTATCGTGATCCCGACAGTTTGGGGCTGGTAATACGGGCCCTGAAACAGCAGCAGCGGCTTCCGGATGAAGTGCTCATCGCCGACGACGGGTCACCGCCTGACGAAACACAAGCCATGTTGCAGGCAACCGCCGCGACCGTTCCTTTCCCTTTGACCCATGTCTGGCAGCCGGACGCCGGCTTCCGGGCCGCGCGTAGCCGTAATAATGCCATCTTCCATTCTCGCGGCCGTTTTCTTGTCTTTCTGGATCAGGACAGCTTGCCTCATCCATGTTGGTTGGCAACCCATCACCAGGCGGTATCAGCCTTGCAGGTCGGGCTGGGGCATGTTCTGGACCTTTCCAATGATGCCGCCAATCGGCTTGAAACCGCTGCGATCGATAACGGCACGCTGGCATCGTTGCATACTCCTGAAACATGGCGGCGACTGCAAGGGTTACACCGCAAGTTTCTTTTTTACGCCGTGTTACGCCGTCTCGGGTTGGCCCCCGCCCATAAACCCAAGTTACGCTCCTGTAATTTTTCAGTCCATCGTTCGGCTCTGGATGCCGTCAATGGATTCGATGAACGCTACCAGGGATGGGGTCAGGAAGATGACGATCTCGGGCGCCGCCTATATCGAGTCGGTATCCGGCCGGTTATCCTGGTTGCCCGGGCACCGGTCAGCCACCGGCCACATTTACCCCGACGCGCCGAAGCATGGCGGAACGGTCCCAATCTGCCGCTTTACCGGCAACGATGGTATGCAAACCGTTGCGAACTGGGATTGGACCGTCATCCCCATGCCGATGTCAAGATCACGCGCTGGTCGGGCAGTCGCTAAACCAGCGCCTGTTAAGCGGGAAAAAGAATGAACAAACGATCAAGACCGATGATCGGGACAACGGTGAATTATTTAAGCGCTGCACGAATATTTTTGGCAAACGATTCCATCTCGTGCGTGTCGGTATAACGCTTGGAAGTCCATTTTTCATGATCGGCGCCGCCGTCAAACCGTGGAATGACGTGAAAATGGATATGAGGGACCACTTGCCCCGCACAACGGCCATTCGCCTGACTGACGTTGATTCCATTGGCCCCCAAGGCGTCAACCTGGGCCGCGGCCACCCGTTTTACGACGCTGATCAGATGCGCCAAAATCTCGTCGGGGGTTGCGGTAATCGGATCGTAATGACTGCGCGGGATAACCAACACATGTCCCTTGGCGACGGGCGCAATATCAAGAAAAGCGATGGCTTGCGCATCATCGTAAACGCGCGCGGAAGGCATTTGATCATTCACAATTTTGCAAAAAATACAGTCGGCATTCATTCATGACCTCCCTTCAGTAGCATCCCATAGGGATGCGGAATGTTGGAATACTGGAGTTATGGAATGTTGGAAATTGATGCAAATATGATGTTTACGTTTTCAGCGTCCGGTGATACGCCAATTTTGCGTTGCAT
>PXCX01000344.1 GCA_003565195.1 PVC group bacterium
CAATCGTCAGGCCCATAAGTTGTTCCACCCTGCGCCGGGCCGGATGATCGGTATAATAGCCAAACGTCTCGGGGGGAACGTGCACGATCACGAGGCCTGCCTCACGGGCAGTGGACACCAATGTGTTCACTTGCTCCGCCAAGGTTTCCATCTGCTCGGCGACGGCCGGACACCAATGAGTATCGAACAGGTTCACGACCATCAGCGCGGCCGCGCCGACGGGCAGCTGTTCGTGCTCGACCGTTACCTGCTCCGGACCATCGTTTTCAGCGGTCGTACGGGAACGCAACGGGAGGATCAGAGCGCCTTCCCGCCATGGCCTTGGAACGATATCCGGCGGTGGAGTGCGTTCTATATTCCTGCCCGCCGTCCAAAAGAGTGCGTTGGCGATCATTCGCTGGACGCTGCCATTGTCGTAATCAAGCTCGCCGCCGAGCGAAGAATAAAAAAGACGTCGCCCTCCTTGCTCCAGCGTCCAGGCAACCGGTTGCATGGGTGTGTTCGGCACCGAGCCGAACATCAAGACTTCGGTATTCTCGGACAGGGAGTCAAACTGGTAAAGACGGTGCCGAGAGCGTATGGGTTCCACGCCGTCAAAGACAGGATGGTTGACACCCTCCCTTGTCGGACGTGTTCTCACGGTCATCGCGCTCTCGGCGGATCCGCTAAAGTGGGCTCCGAATACGTCTCGATCCACATCGGAGTCCTCTCCAAAAGCATATACGGCATTTCGCAGCGCCACCAAGGGACGCCCGCCCATGACCACCGAGCGCAGCGGTTCCAACCGGTCCTGTGGAATGTGGTTCTGCACATGGAGAAAAACCACCGAGTCATCCTGCAAGGCCTCCAGAGCGGTTTCCGGATCGCTGAGGTCGAAATGCTTTATGGAAACCCGGTAATCGGACTCCAGATGGTTAAGGAAAACATCGACACCGTTTCCGGCCTGGCGGTCGCGCGGCGCATCGGAGACTGACGCGATTTGCAATGGCTCGGCACCCGCTTTGAACGGGAGGCACAGCGCGAGCGTGAAAGCCAGCAGGCACCCTTTGCTCGTGCGGTGAATCCATCTATTGATCAAAGCACAAGTATTCATCGCCTGATCATCCTTTCGCGCCGCTGCTTGACCTCGATACTATCAAATGTATGGAAGCCGCAAGGATTCCCATATCAATTCCTGCCCGACACTTTCGTCAACAAACGATTCCTTGGTGGGATCCCACTCCAGCGGGCGACCGGCCACGTAAGCCATATTACCCATATAAGCTAGCACCGACATATCGTGGGCGATTTCGATATCCATGCTCGGTTTGCGCCCTGTCTTGATCGCATCCAGCCAGTCCGCCAGATGGTTCATATTAACGTCGCTGCCAAATTTATCCATGCGGTAGAGGTTCACACCGCCCTCCGGCACGCTATAGTCACGCACCTTTTGCGGTGCCTGCGAAAACCAACCCGCATCGAACAAGATTACATTGTCCTTGTCGCCGTGAAAAACGGCCCCGAACGTCCTCCCCAAGCCATGGCTGGGCTCTTCGCCCTCCGGCCGGGTGCCGGGTTGTTCCCAGACAAGCTCCCAATCGGGATCCTTGAATGTATAGACCACTTTCAATTTGGCTGGAATATCCCAAACCGCATTCACCGGACGAGGATCCCCCGTTGCCTCCACGCGGACCGGCATTTGTCCGTCCATGCCGGCCACCAAGAATGCCGTGCTGAAAACGTGCACTCCGCGATCGCGTATATTGCCGCCGCCCGATTCCATCATCCATCGGAAGTTGCTTGGATGGTAGGCTCCCTGGACGTATGGCCGCATGGTCAGCGGACCAAGCCAGCGATCCCAGTCCAGATGGGCGGGCGGCTCTGAAGTCCTTCGCGGTCCACCGGATGGATTGGGCGCGTGCCAGCAGTAGATCTTGTCAACTTTGCCGATCATGCCGTTGCGCACGAAATTCGCCACCTGATGCGTCGGTACTCCCGAACGACCCTGCGAGCCTACTTGCACAACCCGGGCATTGCTTCGCGCAGCCTCCACCATGGCCCGCCCGCCGGCGACCGTGCAACTGGATGGTTTCTCAACAAAGACGTGTTTACCTGCATGGCAGGCATCCACTGTCTGCATCGCATGCCAGTGGTCGGGCGTGCCTATAACCACCGCGTCAATATCCTTCTGTTCGAGCAGTTCGCGGTAGTCAACATACGTTTTGCAGTCTGCGCCCACCCGCGCCCGCGTCGCCGCCAGTCGCTGGTTATCCACCTCGCATACCGCCGCGATATTCAATTCTCCGGCACCGCGTAGCCGAAGCCCTCTCGTCACATGACCGCCCGCCATGCCGCCCGCGCCGATATAGCCCAGCGTCAGCCGTTCATTGGCGCCCCGTGTATCCGCGCCAAGGAATTGGGGCGCCGTGCCGAAGGCGAGGATCCCGCCAAGACCCAGCTTGGTCGTATCGCCAATAAAGCGGCGCCTGGAAATTGATTTGGACTCGTGTTGACGTGTTATGGACATATGCTCCTCTTCTGTCTAGGGGTTCTAACTTTCAGAGAATACACAACCCTTGCAGGGGTGGATTCCTACTCAATAATCAAATCAATATCTTCCGGTCTCATATCGGGTTTAAACCGCCTTCCAAAACCGGACGGATTCGGGTCATACTCTCCCACAATATCTACATTCAGTCCTGCTGGCGGTATTTGATCTTCCATGCCCAGCGCCCAGAAAACACCCTGAATAGAGAGGCGCCGCATATTTTCATCCAAAAATTCCGCGGGATGACCCAGTGTGGTAAAAAAGACGCGGCTGGTGCCATGTTCACCCTCGTAGCGGTGTACCCATGCAATGGTGTGGGGATCACTAAAATGGTCTCCGCCGGGTTCGGATCCTCCAACTGCGCGTCCGTAAAGCAGCGGCTCCGCATCGTCTAGCAGTTTGTTGGCGCGGTAGAGCCAGCTGCGCCCATGAAAGGGGGCGACACCTGATAAAACCGGGTGGTCTTGATTTTCTTCATGAATAAACACATCTGTGGAGTTTTGCGCGCCGTGATGACTGATCCAAGGAAGACCAAACACCCGTTGCGGCCATTCATAATTCAGGTGGCGATTGGGGTGATCATCGCCGTAACGAAACGCGATTACAGAGGTACGAAAACCGGCCATTGGCCTGCCCGACTCGGCAAATTCCAGGATATGGGCTACCTGTTCGGCGGGCAGCCTCCTAAACCGGGTGTACATCACCATCATGTCGGCATCTTTAAGAACCTCAAGACCTTCTATGTTGTCCTGCCGGTTGGGGTCGATAATGCCATCGGTTAGCGCATAGAGAACCGTTACATTGAAATCATAGCGATTGGCGAGAATGCGGGCCAGCATCAGCATGCTTTCTTCCGATCGGTATTCTTCATCGCCGGTAACAAATACGATGTGAGGCGTCTCATTCAGTTCCCGGCTGCGCTCATTTTGTGCGGCATCTGATTGGCAGGATGCCAACAAGAGACACAGTGCGATTGAGATCATTGATTTTAAGACTAATGACATAACGTGACATGACGATCTCATCTGTCCTCCCAAATTGACAAGAAATCGCTTTTCTGGCGGCACGGGCAACCGCCCGCTGGAACCGGTCTGAATGAGCGCTTTCATAGTGGAAATGTAGCCGAATCTGGCAGGTGACGTCAAGTCCGACGTCAAACGCGCTTCCAGCGCATTCATACCGCGGGCAAAACGGCCCGACAAGGCG
>PXCX01000212.1 GCA_003565195.1 PVC group bacterium
CAGGGTGGGACGGACCGCCGGGCCGTCCGTCGATAATATGAAGCGGCCAAAATGAGAATTACTGCCAGCGCCCCTCTTATTCTTGACACCATCGGAACCCTCGCATAGTATTACAAAACGCCAAAACAAGGAGGCAAACCCAACCATGACACTTCGAATTGGAATCGTCGGATTCGGCGGCAACGCCGGCATGCACCAGCGTTACCTGACGGCGGGACAAATCCCGGAAGCCGAATTGACGGCGGTCGCGGATATCGATCCCGCGCAACTTGAACGCGCCCAACGGATGTTCGGCGACAAGGTCAAACGCTTCGACAGCGCCGAGGCGTTGCTGGATTCCGGCGCCGTGGACGCGATCATCATTTCCACGCCGCACTACGATCATCCGCCGATTGCGATCCAGGCGTTTAAACGCAAGATTCATGTCCTGACCGAAAAACCGGCCGGTGTCTATACCCGGCAGGTGCGCCAAATGAATGAAGCCGCCGAAAAAAGCGGATGCGTATTCGGTATCATGTACAATCAACGGACAACGCCGCTGTACCAGAAAATTCGTGACCTGATCCAATCCGGCGAACTCGGCCGTCTCATCCGGTTTCACTGGACGATCACCACCTGGTTCCGTTCCCAGCGCTACTACGACGCCGGCGGCTGGCGCGCGACCTGGGGCGGCGAAGGCGGCGGCGTACTGACGAATCAATGCCCGCACAATCTTGATCTCTGGCAATGGATGCTGGGTATGCCGAAACGGATCCGTGCCTTTTGCGGCGAAGGCAAGCATCACCAGATCGAAGTCGAGGATGAAGCCACTATCTATGCCGAATACGAAGACGGCATGACCGGCGTGTTCGTCACCTCCAGCGGCGAAGCGCCCGGCGATAACCGCCTTGAGATTGCCGGCGAGAACGGATTGTTGATTACCCAAAACGGGTTGACTTTCCTGCGCAATCGACGCTCGAGCATCGATTTCAGTAATGATCCCAAGGCACCCGGCATGAAACGTCCCGAATGCTGGGAAACCAATATCCCGATCCCGCAGCAGGAAAAGGGACATGTGGTCATTACCCGCAATTGGGTTAATGCCATCTTGAAAGACGAACCCATGCTGGCGCCCGGTCTGGAAGGGATCAACGGACTGCAAATCAGTAACGCAGCTTATCTGTCGAGCTGGCTCGATCAATGGATCGATATTCCGGTCGATGAAGAGTTGTACTACCAGAAACTACAGGAGAAAATCGCATCGTCGAAATACGTCAAACCGAAACATAAAGAGGAAGTCCTCGATTTCGAAGGAACCACCCAGACGTAAGAAAGGAATAGAATAATGAAAATAAGTATTTTTACGGACGAATTCAAAAATGATGATATCGTCGAAGCGTTGGATATCATCCAATCCTGGGACATGCAGTGGGTCGATTTCCGCAATCGTATTTTCGGTAAAGCGATCCATGCCCTTGATGACGCGGAATTGAAAAAACTGCGCGCCTTGCTTGACGAACGGGGTTTACGGGTGGCCTGTATCGAATCCAGTCTGGCAAAAGTCCATTTGCCCGATGAAACGCGGCAACGTGAGGAAACCGAGAAACTGGAAGGCATTATCCGGGCCGCCGACGCGCTGGATTGCCGGTTGGTACGCAGTTTTTTCTACTGGCAACCGAAGAAGGAGGCAGCGGACGAAATGGGAACCCTGCACGAGCGGCCGGACCGCATGCAACAAGCGCTTTCAATGTTCGAACCGCTGGTTGCTCGCGCCCGCGAGGCTGGCCTTACGCTGGCCTTCGAGAACTGTGGTGTCGCCACCTGGGAAGTAAAAGCCTTTATCAACGCATTGGGCGGCGACGACCTGGGATTGGCTTGGGACGTACGCAACGGCTGGGATTGGGATGTCGATCTGCGCGGCGATGACGAGGCGGCCTATATCCGTGACCTGACCCGCTTAACGCATGTGATCCACGTCAAAGGCTACGGCGCGCTGCCCGGCAGACAGGATTACATTCCGTATGACCGGATTCTACCGGTCGTCGCCGCGGAAGGTTTCGACGGTCCCATAAGTATCGAAACCCATAATTCCAAGCCCGAGATCGACAATGTAAAGTTCAGTAAACAGGTGCTGGATCATCTGCATGAATGTATCCCGGCAAAATCATAAGATGAACTCGAAAAATCCCAACATCAACATCATCGCCATCCTGACCGACGATCTCGGCTATGGCGATTGCAGTTGCTATGGCCAGAAAACCTGGAAAACACCCAACATTGATCGCATGGCGGCGGAAGGGATCCGGTTTACGGATTTTTACACCACCAGTCCGGTCTGCGCGCCGGCGCGGGTCTCGTTCCTGACCGGCCTGCATTCCGGACATATGCCCGTTCGCACTCTGAAGGAACCGTTCCTTCCCGATGACGTGCCGACCTTGCCGCGCACGCTTAAAGGCGCGGGGTACACCACGGCCTGCATCGGAAAGTATGGCGTCGGTAAAACCGAACCCAACGTGGATCCGATTCGCAAAGGATTCGATTACCATTACGGTTACGTCCTCAACGGGCATGCCCATAACTATTTCCCACCGTTTCTGCGGGAGAACGGCTTGAAAATCGGGTTGCGTAACCGGCCGCCGGAAGGCGATACGCGACAATGGGAAACCGGCGTGGGCGTGGCGGAAACCAAGATCGATTATTCACCCGATTTCATCGAGGAACAGGCGTTGACCTTCATCGAGGATTGCCGCGATCGACCGTTTTACCTGCACTATTGTCCGACCATGCCGCATGCCAACAACGAGGGCGGCAACACCCCCGACGGTATGGAAGTCGATACCTACGGTGATTTCGAACGCGAGGACTGGACACCCAATGAGAAAGGGTTCGCCCGTATGGTGCAGCGCATCGACATCACCGTCGGGAGGATCCTGGATAAACTCAAGGAACTGGGGCTGGCCGAAAACACATTGGTGTTGTTTACCAGCGACAACGGACCCCACAACGAGGGCGGTCACAGCGTGACCCGCTTCGATTCCGCCGGTGGATTCCAGGGTTACAAGCGCAGCCTGCATGAAGGCGGCATCCGCATTCCTTTCATCGCCTGGTGGCCCGGGGTTATTCAACCCGCCGTGTCCGATCATCTCGGGTATTTCCCCGATTTGTTCCCGACACTGTGTGATATAACCGATACGCCCTGCCCGACCGTTACCGACGGGATTTCGCTTAAACCCCTGCTTACCGGTAATCCGCAGGAACAAATCCAACACGAATATTTGTATTTCGAATACCGCAACCAATGGGCTGTACGCCAAGGTCAATGGAAATACTATCGGGATGCCGACGGGAGTGAAGCGTTATACGATCTCGAACGCGATCGTCACGAGGATCATGATGTCCAATCGGAACACGCGGAACGGTTTCAGGCATTGAAAAACCGCGTCGCGATGGAGCATCGCAGTCTGATCGCTTTCAATTCGCCGAACGAGTACGATCCCGGCACGATATTGGAACGTCAAGCAGACGGCTAGAACTTGGCGCATATCACTTCCGTCGGTAATTTCGGTGTCGGCGCTTGATCTCTGCGCGATGTTGAGTATACTGACAAATGACGAAACACCCAAATACCCAAGTGCCCAAAAAAAACCAAAATACGTAATGGCCAAAGGTAAAACGCCCAATTCAAGCAAAGTATTTGGCATTCTGACTTCGTCATTCTTTCGTGCTTCCGTCTTCGCGCTTCGCGCTACGCCG
>PXCX01000218.1 GCA_003565195.1 PVC group bacterium
ATCAAAACAGGACTGAAGAGCACGTATTTTTACGAAGCGTGCGACATCATGACATGCTTGATGGTCGGAATCGGCGCATATTTACGTAACGCGCTTGTTTTCAGCAACAAATCGAAAATCAGAAATCAACAATCCGCAATTCAGGGGAAAAAATATAGGGTTGCATTCTTTATGCAATCTGTTATTATGTTTTTGCTGTTAAGTACGAATAGGCCCGTGAGATGGTAGATCGTCAGGCGACCGCAAGTGACGGAGTAAACGACGATCTGAAATTCGGAAGAACGGAAACGGTCACGAGTGCCAACGCTTCAGCAAGGTAAGGAAAGTATTATCATGGCTACGAAACTGTATGTTGGGAATCTGTCGTTTAACACGACCGAGGGCGATCTGATGCGCATGTTTGAAGAGATCGGTCCGGTAAGCAGTTGCACGATCATCATGGACAAATTCACCAACAAATCACGCGGCTTCGGTTTTGTCGAGATGGAATCCGAAGAGAACGCCAACAAGGCGATCGAGACATTTAACGGCAAAGAGGTTGATGGTCGTTCGCTGACAGTCAATGAAGCACGTCCCCGCGAGGATCGTGGCGGCGGCTTCGGCGGCGGCGGACGCGGGCGCGACCGTCGTTAAACGGCGACCGCCAACCGTGGCGGTCGGCTAATATGCATGCCGCCAACGGTTTTGCTCCATACTTGAGCATAAGACAGGGGACGCCTGCGAAGGCGTCCCTTTTCTTTGGTTTTTTTTAATCATGCATATTGTTTGCGCCACCAACATGCCGTTTGCCGCCGAGGCCTTCGGGACTCTGGGCGAAACGGAAATTCTGGAAGGCCGGAACATTAACGCGGCCAATCTGCGATCGGCGGACTTGCTGGCGGTACGTTCCACCACGCGAATCGATCGGCGTTTATTGGATGGAAGTCGCGTACGGTTTGTGGGAACCGCCACGATCGGGACCGATCATTTGGACACGGCCTACCTGGACGCGGCCGGAATTCACTGGTGTTATGCGCCCGGTTGCAACGCCAACAGCGTTTCGGAATACGTTACGACGGCGTTACTGTGCCTGGCCCAACGGTATGGCTGGCGTTTAGCGGGGAAAACGCTTGGTGTTATCGGTGTTGGCAACGTGGGCCGGCGGGTCGTTCAAAAAGCCGAGGCTCTTGGATTACGGGTCCTTTTAAACGATCCGCCACGCGAACGCGCCGGCGACGCGGAAGCTTTCCAGCCCCTGGAACGGTTATTGGCTGAGGCGGATATATTGACGCTGCATGTCCCGCTAACCGCTAGCGGTCCTGATGCCACCCGGCATCTAGTAGACAGCCGGTTTATCGAACGCGCACGGCGTGGTCTGATTTTGATCAATGCCTCACGTGGCGGAGTGATGCGTACTGAAGCGGTGCTCACGGCCCTGCGCGAGAAACAGATCGCGCATGCCGTGATTGATACCTGGGAGAATGAACCACGCATATCGCAAACACTGCTAAAACATGCCGACATCGCTACTCCGCATATTGCGGGGCATTCGTTTGAAGGCAAAGTCGAGGGAACGATGATGGTCTATCGCGAAGCCTGCCGTTTTTTGGGTACGCAACCTTCCTGGAATCCGGAACCACACCTGCCGGCGCCGGCAGTTCCCCTGCTTGATCTAAGCGGGCCAACCGATGCCGGCGAGCAGGATTTACTCTGGCAGGCTGTTCGTGAGATTTACGACATCGAAGCCGATGACCGGCGTTTACGGCATATCGCCGGAGGCACAGCGGACGAGGCCGCAACCGGTTTCGATGTTTTGCGCCGAAATTATCCGCAACGCCGTGAATTCCGATTTACCCGTGTCATTTTACCGCAACACGCCGGAACCATGGCGTCCCGGTTCCGCAACCTTGGTTTTCAGGTTGATTACTGATGGACAATCTGTCTCAAAAAATTTCAGATTTACGCAGTGCGTGGGGCCGTCGCGTTTTGATTCTGGCTCACCATTATCAAACCGACGCCGTTTTACAACATGCCGACGCGATCGGCGATTCGCTGGAACTGGCGCGCCGTGCCGCATCCGAGACCCAAGCCGAACGGATCGCTTTCTGCGGCGTACGATTCATGGCCGAAACCGCGGATATACTGACGACACCCGAACAGCGTGTATATGTGCCGGATCCCGAAGCCTTGTGCCCGATGGCCGCGATGGCGGATTCCACCGAGGCCGGCGCCGCCTGGCAAACGGTCACCCGCCACGGCGGCGGTCCGGACTTATGGCGGCCGATCGTGTACGTCAACAGTACCGCGGCGGTCAAGGCATTTTGCGGAGATCACAACGGATGGGCCTGCACCTCCGGTAATGCGCAAGCGGCATTCCGTCATGCTTTGGACAACGGACAGCGTATATTGTTCCTTCCCGACGAACATCTCGGAGTCAATACGGCGCGTGCCCTGGGGGTTCCCGATCATCAACGGGCAGTTTACGATCCGATCCTAGCAGACGGCGGTCTGTCGCCGCAAACACTGGCTACGGCCCGTGTCGTAGTCTGGAAAGGCTATTGCCATGTCCATACGGCATTTATGACGGAACAGATAGTCAGGGTCCGGAAACGGTATCCCGGTGTCCACGTCATTGTCCATCCTGAATGTCCGGCCGAGGTCGTGAACATGTCCGACGAAAGCGGATCAACCGCGCGGATCATCAAGGTTGTCAATGAATCACCGCCCGGCGCGGCCATTGCGATCGGCACCGAAACCCGTTTGGTTCGCCGGCTGGCGCGCCGTCACGAGGGACAGCGCACCGTAATTCCATTACAGGATTCCATCTGCCCGAACATGAGCCGTAACAACGAGAGTAAGCTGGCCGCCCTGTTGGAACACTGGCCGGAATCCCAATTCGTCCAGGTTCGCGAAGCGTTGCGCGAACCGGCGCGCCGCGCTTTGGAAAGAATGCTGGCGGTTTAACCGCAGCGAATCGAAGTCAGTACCTCGTAGGGAATCGTGCCGGCGGCAGTTGCCAATTCATCCGCCCAAATTGATGCCCCACCCTGGCAGCCAATCAGCACCGCCTCATCGCCAGCTTGCGCACGGCAATCCGGCGGCAACGAAACCGCGGTCAGGCTCATACTGACCCGTCCCACGACCCGACACCGGCAGCCATCGACGAGCACCACGCCACGGTTACTTAAGTGCCGGCTGTAACCATCGCCATATCCCACGCCCAGAAACGCAATCCGGCGGCGGTGGCGAACCCTATAGGTGGCGCCTTATCCCACCCCGCGGCCGCGCGGCAACGATTTAACTTGCAACACACGCGTCTTCCATTGTAGCGGTGGTTGCACCACAATGCGGCCGGCCAACGGCGATGGCGGATATCCATACAACAGGATACCCAACCGTACCGCATCCAAATCCCAATTGGAATTTTCGCAAAACCCGCCGCTGGCCGATATGTGCCTCATCGCGAATGACAGTCCGCCTTGGCGGCACACCGAGATCACCTTGACAAAACGGCGGAATTGATGCGCTGTCGGTCCCGGCGCTGCGCCACCGGCATCGGCAAAATGGGATGCGATGCCTTCGAGTCGCAATCCTTTAAGCTGCGACAAAGCCAACAATTGCCGCGCTGCGTTTGTCCAGTCGAATCCAAGTCGCGACATCCCGGTATCGACCTTCACATGACACGGCAACCGATATTCCGGTCGATAACGGCAAACCGCGGCCGCCATGGCCTCTCCGTGC
>PXCX01000054.1 GCA_003565195.1 PVC group bacterium
CAGCAGATAAGGTTCGATCCCCATATCCACCAGCCGCACCAAGGCGCCGGGTGCATCATTGGTATGCAGCGTTGTCAGCACCAGATGTCCCGTCAACGCGGACCGAACGGCAATTTGGGCCGTTTCAGTATCCCGGGTTTCCCCCACCAGCACGACATCGGGGTCCTGACGTAATATATGGCGTAGCCCCCGCGCAAAGGTCAAACCGATCGTGGGTTTGACTTGAATCTGAGCGATATCGGCCAGGCGGTATTCGACGGGGTCTTCAATCGTCATTACATTTTTATGCAGCCTATCCAAACGCGCCATCAAGGCATAAAGTGTCGTGGTTTTACCGCTGCCGGTAGGCCCGGAAACAACCATCAAGCCATTGGCTTCATCAAGTAGACCGGTCAGGTCACGCGCCATCGACGGCAGCAAGCCCAGCTCTTCGAGCGGTGGCAGAACCGTTCCCCTATCGAGAAGTCGCAATACGACGCGTTCGCCTTCGGCAACCGGCACGGTCGACACGCGGATATCGATGGCGCGTTCACCGATCGTGACCCTTGCCATGCCGTCCTGGGGTAAACGATGTTCACCCAGGTCAAGCTGCGCCATAACTTTGAGACGTGATACCAGCGGAGCTTCCATCGATTTTGGCGGCGGATTACGTTCGTAAAGCAATCCGTCAATCCTGTATCGCAATCGGACCCGCTGTTCGCAGGGCTCGATATGAATATCCGAAGCACGTTGCCGCACGGCATCAAGCAGAATCAAGTTCATCAACTGGGTTACCGGCGCTTCCTGAGCATCCCGCAGCAGATCTTCGCCGGTGGCCACGCCGGGTGCAGGTTTATCCCCTTGCGCTTGATCGGAAAGCGAAAGCAGGTAAGCGTCCGCACCGTCTTTACGGTTGAAATAACAGCGCTCGATACAGCGGGTAACGGTCTCTGCGGCGGCAGCCAGCGGTTCCAGCGAAAAACCCAGCAGCAACCGAAGATCTTCCAGCGCCTCGATATCGCGCGGGTCCGCCATCAATACGCAATCGCGGCCTTCGTAGCGGACCGGCAATACAGCGCGTGAACGCGCCCATTCAACCGGCAGGTTGGCAACCCATTCAGGATCAAGGCTGACCTCGTTGATCTCCTCAACAAACGGAATACCCAACGTTATGGCAACCTGCTTTACCTCTTCCGGGGCGTCCAAACCGGTGTTTTGGCCTGAGTCTGTCATTCCGGATATCCTGCATTTTCCCCGCGCTTTCGATTAGCGCCAACTCTGCTTTCCCTTTCCTTACCGTTCGTATTCCCTCGGTAACGCCTCGGCATCCGCCTTATCCGCTGATCCGGGATCATGATGCAAACCAGTTCGTTCGCTCCATTCATGTGTTATGGCATCTGCGGTCTTTTGGCGGCCAATGACATGCGGGGTAACGAATATCATTAAATTGGTCCGCTCCTCGCGGGCAACCGATCCCCGAAAAAGATAGCCCAGCAACGGAATCGAGCCCAACACAGGCACGCGCCGATCGGCGCTGGAATTATCTTCGCGGATTAAACCGCTGATGACGATGGTGTTTCCGTCGGGCACGGTTACGGTCGTGGCCACCTCACGGCGCGCAATGGTGGGCGCAAATTGATCGGGGGGACCTTGATCGATAATGGCCTCGATACTTGGATTGAGCACCATGCGCACGTCACCGTCACGATTCACATGCGGAGTCATCTGCAAATTGATTCCGACATCAATCCGCTCGATATTCTGGATGATATCGCGTGCCGTGCCGGTTCCGCCGGCAATCGTGGAGGTCAGGATAGGTATATTGTCAACCACACTGACACTGGCCTCCTGATTGTTCTGCGACAGTAACGGAACGCTGGAGAGAATCCGGATACGGCCGTCTTTACGCATGGCATTGAAGTTGAGCATTGCCGGGAATGAGGCCACAAGATTCCCTTCGTCATCCACTCGCGTCCCGTGAGCGACGCCAACGGTCATGCCCCGCGGGAAAAGTCCTTCCTGGACGGCAGACATGACGCTGCCGACCCCGTCCCCGAGACGGCTGGCGCCCTGCAATGTAGTGTCGCCGACTCTCTTGGGTTGCTGCAAAGACGCGATCTCGAAACCCCAATCAAGTTCCTCATCAAGACTCAGTTCGGCAATAACAACTTCGATCAACACTTGTTCGGGCGCTTGGTCCAGTCGATCGATCATCTCGCGCACCATTTCGAATTCGCGGGGTCCGGCCTCGACCAAGAGGGCATTATTTGACTCAGAAGCCTCAATATGGATAGCCTCATATAGACCGCTCACGGCGACACCATTAATGTCGCGACGTTGTTCGGCGGCACGCGTAAGCAATGCATTCAAGTTATCGGCGATCTCTTCGGCGCCGAGATATTTAAGGAAAATCACATGTAACCGGCCGCCGTCCGCGGGCGGTGGAACGTCTATCCGTTCAATCAGGTCGAGCATGGCCGCAACGTCGGCGTCGGGTCCCATCAGGATCAAGGAATTGGAATGCCGAACCGGCAAGGCCAACAGTTTACGAGAATTTTCATCCCGCATCACGCCGACAGAAGGCAACCGTTTGCGCAACCGTTCCGCCGCGCTCTCCGCTCCGGCACTGATGGCATTGATCTGCGATGCCATTTCATCCGCGCCAACATACCGCAAGACAACGACTTCCGTGCTTACCAGAACTCCGGGTCGGTCGATTTCTTTGATCAGCTTTTCGATCGATTCCAACGCGCTTACCGTATCGGTAACGATTAGATGGTTCGTGGTTTCCATAATCCCCAACGCAGGCTTCGTTCCGGTTGCACCCAGTAAGGCGTCAAGCATTTTCTGGACGTCGGTCGCGGCCACATTTTTCAGTTGAAACACACGGGTTGCCAGGCCTTTGCCGGGCAATTCGGTGTCCGGTCCGGTAATCTGCCCGAGCGATGTCGCCACGCGGGGCAATCGAATCACCCGATCAACCGGGCCTTCCCGAAGCAGGGTGCAGCCGACCGATTCCAGTACGGCCATAAACAAGGTCTCGACATCCTTAGCCGGAATGCGCGGGGTTAAAACGGTTACTGTTCCTTCGACATTTCGATCGATAATGATTCGCCGATCCATGGCTTCGCCGGCCAGTTTGATAAACGAGCGGATATCGGCTTCTTCAAAGGTGAAGTTTACATAACCGTCATCCTCTGCCTGCAACGGGGTGGCGATGATCGTCAAGATCAGCCCGCACAATGTTATGATTCCCATTTTTCTCATACTGGATCCCTCCAGAAGATATCGTCGCTCAATCCTAAATCTATCACGTCTCAGCGCTTTCATTGCTGATCATACACGAGAATTCGGCTTCCGAAACGCGTTCGCCTTCAACCGTGGCCGATCCACTGAAGAACGCCAGGCGCGAACGCAATTTCAAAAGATTGATTTCCAGGCGTAGACAATCGCCTGGGCGAACGACACGCCGGAATTTGGCTTTGCTGATTCCGGTAAAGTACGGAATTTGGCCTTTGTATTCGGAAATACGACTCAACAATACGCCGCCGGCCTGGGCCATGGCCTCGATTTGCAGCACACCGGGCATGACCGGTTTCCCGGGGAAATGTCCCTGAAAGTAAGGTTCGTTGCAGGTTACATTTTTGATGGCCACAATACGCGTTTTATCATCGCAAGTCTCGATTCCGTCAATCATAAGAAACGGGTACCGGTGCGGCAGACTCCGCATGATCGCC
>PXCX01000322.1 GCA_003565195.1 PVC group bacterium
CCGCAAGCGTTTGACGATCGTGTCGTCTGCTTTTGACAGGGGACGCATTCACAGAACATCATCTCCCTGCTTCAACGGCGTGGATGGTTGAGGCGCATGTACTGGGTAAAGGCGTAGTAAATCACGTTGACGCCCATCCGGTAAGCCCGCATGGCCAGTCCGCGAGAAATCCCTGAATGCCCATCCCGCCAGGCATCACTCAGCTCGCCCTGATGATAAAAGACGACCCAACGGCCACGGTGACGCACGCCCATGGCACGCATTCCGGAGTGATGCCAAAGCGGCGGCGCTCCTTGCGGAAACACGTAGGGCTGCCGGAAAATAATATCGTCATTGGGGATTTCCACGAAGGGCAACTCGGGAAAAGCACGGCGCACCAGGTTGCGAAACTGGGCATCGAAACGGCCACCGGCGTTATCCGCGAAAATCATACCGCCCATTTCAAGACAATAATGACGCAGAGTCTGCACTTCGGCCTCGCTGACCCGCAACGCGCCCCGCATCCCTCCCGTCAAATAAACAAACGGGGGAGCCCGTCCTTTTGGAAAGTGCCGCAATCGATTGATCGCGATCGACTCCGTCTCGGGCCAGATATCGAATCCGGTCAAGTCTCGAAAACGCAACAGCATGTTATAATCGTAGCCATGTCCCATATTGTGATCCCAATCGCCACCATCATATTCCAGACGGATAAAGCGGACTCTGGCATTTTCCATGCCATCCGGCCATCCACCCGTCGTGCCACCCCCGTCGCCCAACGCGCCGAGATCACTGGCCTCGTGCATATGCATTGTCATATCATCGACTTCATCAAAGACCCTGCTATCATCGATTTCGGGAACATAAAAAGAAATTGCCGAATCCGGGTTGAGCAGAAAACGGTCACGCGGTACTCGCTCGACCTCACGAATCCGCACCATTTCCACGACCGGCTGACCGCTTCCCTTGGGAAGCTCATACGGCGATTCCATCAGACGCAGCCAGAAAAGCAGAAACGGCAGGATCAGGATGACCAGAATATGCCACGCCAGCGAGCGGTATTGCGCGCGGCGAAAGCGCGGATCATGGCCATGCGACAGCAGATCACGCAGGGTCCGGTCCGCCCACGTATCCACGCTGTGTCCGGCGGTATAAGCCTGACGGGTGTTACCCATTGCAACGAAAAGCGCATAGGCCGCGATCGCCAAAGCCGTGGGCACCAGCCACCACCATGATGCCGCCCAGTCCGCGTTGCGCATACCGGTTGTATACAAATCGGACGTTGCGGCATGCAACGCGGCCGGAATCCCCGCCGCCAAACGGGCCGCAAACAGCCATAAAGCGGCCGCGCCGGCAACACTGATTTTGAGCAACAACAACGTCAAACGGCGGTGCCAGACCACGGCGGCAATCGCGGTTACCCCTTGCAAAACGGCCAACCAGCCCGCGAGGGCGTGTGTCGCGGAAAGCCAGGCAAGCAATTGGCGATCCTGCAGCGCATCCCTGAAAACCGGATCATGTACCCAGGGCGCGACCCATTCCGCTGAAGGTGTCAACCAGAAACGCCAACTGGCCAAAGCGGCGACCAACGTAAAAAGACCAAGAATGCAATACCGCGTTACATACGGCGTAAGCATTTGGATCAGGCAACCTAATCGCGCGGAGCTCCACTCAAAAAACAGCCTGCCGTAATTCCGGCATAAGCGCCCAACCGGAACGGTCATCCCTCGCAACCCATGATAACCAGACCGCAGAACTCGTTCAATCCGATCGGAAAACCGTTCGAGCACATCGTCCGCGCGCCGCAACAAGTCGCGAACGGCTTGCAACGGCTTTAAAAACGAATGTAGCTTGCCCTTTTTATCTGGGTTACGCCGTGCCATCACGTCTCCATCAAACCAGCCATACTCTTGCCGCAAACGGCTCTAAGCCATTCACCAATCAAAATCCAAAGTCACATCGCTTGGTTCTGGCTCCTCATCCGGTTCCGGCAAGGACTCGATTTCTTCTTCAATACTTGAGCGCGGACGTTCGGTTACGGTATCCGGAGGCGCCTCAGTTTCAACTGGTGGTGCGGGCCGCGTATCAGGCGCCCGATCCCCGGCTTCCGCTTGCTCCTCGGGTTCCACCGCTTGCACGGCGGCAGGTGTCTCGCCATCGGCGGACGTTTCGGACTCGGGACGCTCACCGCGAATGGTCCAGTAAAGGAACCCTAGCGAGGTCAGCATCAAAACCGCTACGTGCGCCAGTAGCGACATACGTAAACCGCGCCGCAAAGTCGATTTTTGAAGGTGTGCGATCAACAGGTCGGGATCCGGCCCCTCCTCGCCCTCGTCCTCTTCGGGAATGGCGGCGGATTGATCGCCATGACGGTTCGCAGCCGCGGCAGCCTGGGCCTGTCGCCGCGTCGCGGCCAGTTGACGTTCCAGCTCCGCAATCCGGCGGCGCGCATCTTCCAAAGCCTCGTCATTCCCGGGCGCCGGCGCCGGGGCTTGTTTCTCACGCCGATCCGCCTCAGCACGGACGGCTTGCAAACTTTCCGTAATGTTCTTGATTTCCGTGCGCAACGAAGCCGTTTCCTCGGCCTGCGTTTTGCGTTCGGATTCAAGCTCGCCTTCGAGCCTTTCGACTTCGGCTTGCCGCTTCGCCAGTTGGCGTTCCTGCTCCTCAATGCGTGTGCGTGCCGCGGACACATCCTCCGTTGGCGCGGATGACGGCGGCGGGGCCGGCTTTTCTTCGGCAGGCGAGGACGCGGACGCGGCGGGGGCTTCCGGCGTTTGCGCTTTGGATCCGATGAACGTCGCCGATGCTTCAGTCGCCGGCGTGTTTTTGCGAGTTTCCTGTCGCGACACCGCCGCCAGATCTTCGGGAACTTTGGCTATTCCATTGTCCGTACTCGGGACTTGAATTTTTTTGTGACATTTGGGACAGTTGATTTTTCTGCCGGCCAACATATTCTTTACCGTCAGGCGCGCATCACAGCGGCCGCATTGAAATTGTAACTTGTTAGGTTGTTCATTTGCCATGGTCTTTATCTCCCCTGTTCTGGCGCGCTACCGCGAGTTCCGATCAACGCAATTTCCGCACCGGCCTCACTGAGGGCCATCATAATGTCGCCGTATTCCCGGTAAGGCCGGTCACGATCAACCTTGAGCATCACAGTTTTATCTTCGCGATGAGCAATCAAAACCGCCACCGCCGATTCAAGACTATCGGGCGGACACGCAGTGCCCTGCAGCCAAAGATTACCGGAGCTATCCAAAACCACGCTGACCATGGATTCGCTCAGTTCGTCGATATCAACCGAGCGCGCCGGAGCCGCATCGAGATGAGCCTCCTGAAGAAAGACCGATGTCAGCATAAAAAAGATAATCAGCAGAAACGCGATGTCTCCCATCGACGCGATCGGGATAAACAGTTGAGATCTTTTCCGTCGCGATATTTTCATTAGCCGTCCCCACCCTCTTTCTCCATCACAGCCAGGACACCGCCCGCGTCCGTAATCGCGGCGACCACCTGAAAGTAGATTTCGTAAGGAACATCTTCCGCGCTTTCGAGGACCACAATCCGGTCATCCTCCGGCTGTTCCGGTAATTCCATTGCGCGCAACTCACGCCGCAGGTCATCCAGCGTCACCGTTTTATTTCTAAAAACAATGTGGCTGGAAGAAAGGTTTACCGTTGGGTTCTCCTCGGCGGTCTCGCTTTCGTCCTGGGTGCCGGCAGGAGCATCCAGACGCGTTCCCTGATGGCGCACAAACGTCGTGGTAAGAATAAAAAAAATAATCAGCAGAAACGCGATATCGGCAAATGCCGACACATCGATTTCTGGGGAAGATCTTTTTTTAGACCGGATACGCATACAGTCAAGCGTGGGTATTGATGAAATCAACCAGTTCGGTCGCGGATTCCTCGATCTGCAAGGTCATTTCATCAACACGCCGTGTATAAAGGTTATAAAAAACCACCGCCGGCATGGCAATAATCAACCCCGTGGCAGTCGTAATCAGGGCTTCCGAAATACCGCCGGCCACTACATCGCCGGACAGTCCTCCGGCGCCGGCCATTTCCCGGAAGGCGCGAATCATCCCGGTCACGGTGCCGGTCATACCCATTAACGGCGCGACACCAGCGATCATCAAGAGCATATTCAGGCGTCTTTCCAAGGCATTGATCACATGAGGCGCATATTCGCTCATGGTCCGTGCAACCGCATCCTCGATATCGCGTCCGTCCCGTCCCAGTTTCTCAAGCTTACGGTACCGGCGCAGACCCGCCAGCAACACCGCCGCCACCGGTCCTGATCCACGCGAGCACAAGTCCATGGCTTCGTCTATTTTACGTTCAGCCAGCAACTGAAACAACGACTCGCGCATCTTGTGGTCATCGACATTTGCTTCACGAAAAACGCTCCTTCTTTCAAGGATCACCGCCACCACCAGCACGGAAAGCGCCAGCAGGGGCCACATCATAAATCCGCCGTTCAAAATATACTCAAGCATGCCATGCCTCCTTATCGTGTCCTTTGCCGCAACCTTGTTGCCAGTTCCCGACCGCGTTCCGCATAGGCGCTTTGCGGATACGCAAACGCCAATTGATCAAGTTTATCGATAGCCTCATGCGACCGATTCAATCGCGCCAACACCACGCCCCACCGGAAAAGCATACTATCCAAAAAGTCGGCATCCGGATAGTCCATGAATACGATTTCCAGCATCTCCAGGCAACGATTGAAATCGCGCGATTCAATGTAATAATCAATCACCTTGTTCAGCGCTTGACCGGCAAAAGGCGAGCGCGGATAATTTTCCGCCAGCGTCCGGTAGGCGTTAAGCGCCGCGGCCTGCGATTCCCGCATTTCATGAATTTCGGCAATCATGAACTGCGCTTCGGCCTTGAGTTCCGAATCAGCATCAATCGACAGAATCCCGTTCAGGATCGGCAACGCTTCCAAAGCTTGATCGTCTTCAATCTTGGCTCGGGCGATCTGCATGAACGCCGCATCAACCAGACTTGAAGCCGGGAAAAGCGCCAGCAACTCGCGACTGACACGAATTGCGCCCTGCAAATCCCCTTTGGCCAGCAGTAACTCCCACTTGACCTGATACGCTTGCTCCACTTTGTCTTGTTCCAAGCTCACGCGCAATGAACGCCGAATAATATCATCCACCTTTTCGAGGCCGACATCGGCATTCTCGGCTGCCCGATCCAGTAAACCGACCGATTCAAAAATTTCGGCCAGCCGCAAGTACATGCGCGCCTCCAGTAAATTCTTACGGGCTCGCAATGCCTCTTCATCAACTTCACGGTGAACAATTCGGACATCCTGAATTTGGCCGGTAAGAAACCGTGCCCGGGAAGTACGCATCTGCGGATCATCAAGGGATTCGATATGTACCTCGTCGAGATATTCGATTTTTACATCGTCGCCGTCCGCCGCCATCAGGATATTGCCACCGCCGCCTGTTTTCTCGTTTTCGCCAGCCGCATCTACGACCATAATTTCACCGGTAAACAAACCGGTATGCGGACCGGTTTCACGCAGGGTAAGTGTCAGCGAATCGCGGATTTCCTCTTCCGCATCCGGATCCACAAACGTTGCGGCCACATCATCGGCCAAACCTTCCGGCACCGGGACATAACGACTGGATATGCTCACCTGTACCGTGTCCGGCCGCGAAGACACCGACTTATCAAAATCCCTGACCTGGACAAACGTCGTCTGGCCGTCAAAAACGCCCGCGACATATTCCCGGAAGGCACCGTCCATGAAACCGGCACGGGCTGTCGAGACAACCTTGGAATGGGCGACGCGAACCACATCCTGCTGACCTTCACGGGTCTGGCTATCGATATATTCCACGCTGATTTTTTCGCCGCCTTTAACCTGTAAAACACCGTCATTCATAACCGGCTCGCCCAGTTCCATATCGATCGACCCAAAATAGTATTCGCCCTCCGCGTCAAAAGGTTCCAGCCGCACGATTTCCTTGTCGCCACCGCTGGTTGTCACGGTTACATCGAGATCGCCACCCATCCGCATCAGAACCCGTAAATCCTTGTCCTCAACCCGGATGTAGAAGGGTTCACCGCTTTCGACCAGATTGGCCTCGTCAATATTAGGGGGAACGGTGGTGCCGACCATTCGAAATGCTTCAACCGCTCGGCTCCAGTTCGACAAGCGGAAGTGACTCATTCCAATGTAGTAATAGGCATCATTGGCATACTCGCTCCAGGGATAGTCCTCAATCACCCGGCGCAACGCCGAAAAAGCCCGGCCATAATCCCCCATCCCGTACCACGCTGCACCCAGGCGGAAATGGGCCTCCTCAAGGACATTGATGTCCTCGGACTCCGTCGCACGCGACAGGTTCCGGACGGCCAACGAATAATCATGCTCCTCCAAGTAATGCCGTCCAAGGGCCAGAAATGCTTCAAAGCGGACCGCTGAACGCGGAAAATTGAGAGGCACCGCTCCAATCAGGTTTTCGCCGCGTTCGATTTCGCCGGATTCCAGTAGACGCCGGCCGCGACGCAACATATCGGCGGCTTGTTCATCGGCCCGCGCATCCGAGAGTTCGTCTTGGGCGGCAGCAGGCATAACGCCGTTGAAGCCGGTGCCTATCATCCAGGCTAACGTCACAAGCAAAGCCATGCCGGCGCGAAAACAAACACTTCTTTTCTTTATTTTCATAATCATCATACTTTCCTGGGTTGGCGGCTGAACACAGCCAAATTCAATCTTCGGCCTCCATCAAGCCCCCGCCGACTAGTCCAATGCCGTAGCGGTTAAGCAATTGGTGTGCCTCGGATGAAACACGATGATCGGGATAGTTCCGCAACACGGCCCGCGCAGCGGCCACCATGCGCTCCCGATTCTCAAACTGTTCCCACATACGCACCCTCCGCCAAGCGGCGCGAGGAGCTTGGTCTTCGAAAAAATTTTCTAATTCCGTCAAAACACGGTCGGCCTCCTCCGGTCTTTGCCAACGGATATAACCGTCCACGATCGCCCATGTCGTGGTGGGAGGATCGTTAATCTGGTTATACAGCAAGATTGCCTCTTGATAGCGCGAAAGACGATCCTTGTAAAGCAACGCACGGGTTCGCATCGCGCGCAGGGCAAGTTCGGTGTTGTCCATCTGCTCCAGCTCCTCGCAAGCCTCGGCGGCTGACGCCCAGTCCTGCCGTTTCTGGAAAACCTCGACCTTCTTCCAGATCGCCAACGGTCGATCATCCATGCCGTCCGTCAAATCCAACGCCCGGTCATATAACCCGGCGTCGGATGCGATATCTACCAGTGCCGCAATGCCTTGATTGCGTTCCTTTGAGGGCGCATCACGGTAAATCGTGGTGGCCCGGGCCACCAGCGTATCCCACAAAACCCGCCCCTCCTGATGAGCGATCCCCTCGTTCATTTGAGCCAACACCCTGCGGTAGAGGCGGGCGTACTCCAACGGTGAACGGTCTTCATCTTCTCTCAACAGGATTTCGCGGTAACGCGGCCATGTGTCGCGATAAATTAGTTCGGCCGTGGTCAATTCGCTCAGTCGCGCGGCTACCCTGGGCATAATGGTTTCGTATTGATTTTCCGGCAGCAGTTCCAAGTAGTCAAATAGATCCGCCAAAATTCGCTGGATCGAACGCGCGTCACCGATCTGACGATAAAAACCCAGCGCCTGTTCGAGGTAACTTCCCAGGTTGCCGATATCCGCGAAGTCCGAACGCAAAGCGCCAAACGCATCCCCATCCTCGACCTGCACGGCAAATCGCAAGGTTTTCTCCAGAAAATCACGCTTCTGTGGCGGGGTATCAAAATAATCGACCTGCCGCCGTAACCACCTTACAAAGTCGCCGCCGGCGGCGGTATCCAGCCGGCCACGCAAGCTCCAGGCCCGATCGAACAAAAACAAGGCCGTCTCACGGCGTTTCGCCGGATCGGTCTGGCCGCGCACCAGCGTATTGTCGATCGCGTCGTATCTGCGGGTACGAATATACAAGTCCGCCAAGCGACGACGTGCTTCCTTGACAGCATCTTCCGGGCGCATAAACGCCTCGGCGTATATATCGAGCACACGCCGCCAATAATTTTCCGCGCGCTGATAATCGTCACGTTCGGCAAAATGATCAGCCACTTGATTCATGGCCACATCCACGATCGGATGCTCCCGATATTCTTGCCGGTCGGCCAGTTCGGTCAGGACCGCGATCCCGCGTTCGATATCACCGTTCTGGATGTGCGCGTTGCCCATCAAGAACATGGCAGGCGCCGCTTCATCAATTTCATGCGCGTACAAGTCAAGAAGTTCTGTATATACATCAATCGCCGTGTGACGCGACCGCGCACGGTGCAAACTGTAACCCCGCAGCAGCAAGGCGTGCGAGCGCAATTCGGAATTGGGGAATTCCGCCTCAAACTGCTCGATCTCCACGGCTGCGGCCTCATAATTCCCTTGCCCGAAAAGGTTTTCCGCACGAGTCAACCGGGCACGTTCAACCTGCGAGAGACGTCCGAAACGCCGGGGCGGCAAGCGCCAGTTCCAGGCGTCGCCGACCTCCTGGTGGGCTTCGATCGGCACGATCGCAGCCAGCCACAACACCAGCAGCATGCCCGTAAGACGAAACGGGTGAACCTCGAATTGAGATGATTTGATTCCACACATCGTTTCCAACTCCTACTGTAATCTTTCAAACGCCCGATCCGTCAGACGTCCGCGGGCGAAACGCGCCCAGTTGGACTCCGGATAATCCCAGCGCAGACGCGTAAACCACTGATAGGCACCAGGCATATCCCCTCGTTTGACCAGGATATCGCCCGCCCAATACATGGCTTCGGCCCGTAAATCACGTTCCTCCGGGTACGTGTTGATTAACCGTTCGAACACGCTGACCGCTTCGCTCAGCCATTCTTGAGATTGCCTGTCATACCGTTCCTGTTCCAAGCGCGTCTTACGTTCTTCGGCCCCTTTAGAGTAGCTTTGCCCGGCCAGGAACAAGGCGCGCGGAGCCAGACTGTGTTCGGGATTGTTTCGCTCGAAGTTGGCAAAGACGCGTGCCGCCACCGGATAATTTTCCAAGCGGTAAAAGAGCTGGCCCAACCTGACCACGGCATCGGGCACCAAAACATTGTCCGGATAGGTATAAGTCAATTCGACATATGTATCGGCGGCATTCACCGGATCCCCGATACGTTCCAGCGTTTGCGCCTTGCGCAACAGGGCGCGCGGCGCATATTCCGAATCGGGCCACATGGCTAAAACCCGATTATAGCGTTCCAAAGCTTGCTCATACTGCTCGAGTTCCTGGGCCAGGTTTGCCAGCAAAAACTCGGCTTGCGAGGCAAACGGTGAACCGGGGAAACCGACGATCGCTTCCTCAAGCAACATTTTCCCTTCCTGCATTTGATCCGCAGCCAGTTCTTCCGCGCCGCCTTTACGGTGTTCCTTGGCCATTTCAAACAGCGCTTCGGCCGTCAACAAACGTGTTTGTACGGCCACTTCATCGTCACGAAAACGCCGCGTAAACGATAACACCGTTCCGTCATCTCCGTGGTGAACCCGGGCGGTCGCTTTGACCTGTTGAGGAACCGTCGATGCCACCGTTCTTTCATCCTGGTAAAGAGCGCGAACGTTTTCACCGTACTTGACCTGAAAGACCGAATCTTGTTCATCGTCCGATGCAGACAAATCGACGCCAGCCAGATCGGTTTTGAGGCGACCGGTAAAAACCCCGGAATGCGGCATGGTTTCCACCAGTTCCATACGGACGCTGTCCACGCTGCCGGTTACCACAACCGTTACGGTATCGAGCTCATCGCTGATACTCCGATCAAGATCCTCGAGCCGGATATATAAATAGTCGCCGGCATGTACCCCATCCATTTCGCGATCGTAACGCCGATCGGTAAACGCAAGGCGCGCATCGCTAGCTAGTCGAAAGACCGCCCGAACCACGTTCCCGGGATTCAGTGAAACGACCTCGACAATCACATCATCTTCACCGCGCACCGGCAAAATGGGGACCGATGTCGCGTCCATATCTTCCAACGCATCCCGCACGCCACCCAGTCGGGGCATGATGTTGGCTTCGAACATGGCGTCTTCCGCCGAGATCAGGCGCATGGAAACCTCGGTATATTCGGGTTCACGTCCTTCTTCCTCAGCCGCGGCCTGCTCTGCGGCCGTCGTCAAACGCGCCGTAAGATCGGAGTTTTCGCTCAGCGCCGCCATAGGGTAATGAACCCGGAAACTCAACGGCGCCTCGAGACTGGTGATCACCGGCTCACTAGCATCCGGCCGATCGCGCGACAAACGGGTATCGGTCACGATTTCGCCCGGGTCGCCTCGCAACCCTTCGGTATCCCGCATGACAATCGTCTGATAAAGAAAAAACTGCGGCGGCGAATCACCGGCATCCCGTACCCACGCCCGGCGCTCCAATACGCCGTCGCTGTTCTCCGTGTCATAATAGAGCATCTCTATGTCGTCGCCAGCCTTCACCGCAAGCATGTCCTGTGCAGGATCGGTCGTATCGCCCAGTCTCAGTGTGGCCAAAAACTCACCGGTGTGCCGACCGGTTTCGAGGGCTTCCAGTTCAAGGGTTTCCCCGGATGTCGTCGAAACCGTAACCGTAACCGTGTCCCGTTCGGGGGTCCTGTCCTCGTCGTAATCAATCACGCGCACCATCAACGTTTCGATATCACCGGGACGATAACGGATCGCCCGATCATAGATTAGATGCCGTTCGCCGCGTGCATCCGTTCTGACGGTCTCATACTCGAACTGCACACGGGCATTATGGTATCCCGAGCGCATGGTGGCCCGCAATATTCCGTCGTCATCACGCGTGCGCAACTGGTCATGGTAAACCGTCTCGACAGTATCTCCCGGCCCGATGGCCAGGCTCGTAGCGTCGCCCGTATCCGGGATTTGCAGTTCCGCCGTATCAACAGGCACCAAAAGCTCGTCGAAACGGTCGTGTATCTGCGCCTCGCGTACTGCCAGCGAAGTTCCTTCCATATCTTCGAAAACCCAGCGCAATCGTCGCCATCCGGTATCCGCATGAAATTCCGCGCCTACCCGATCGCCTTCGAACACCAAAGATACAGACGGCGCCACCGAGCGGGGAATCCAGCGCACCACCCTGTCGCGGACCCGTACCGAACGCCTAACATTCACGCGCGCGGGTGTCTCAATGTCGGCATCGGTAGCCATGTCAAACACATGCCAACTCGTCACGACACCGGTTGCCAGCGCCCGGTAATCATCGGAATCAGTCAACGAGCGTCCCTGATCATCGACGATGCTGACACTGGCACCCCAAGTTCCCGTTACCTGGAAGACTTTCAAGAGAACGCCGTTGACTCCCTCTTGCAACTCAACGGGCACAACGTCCTCCTCGGGCGTCCAGGAACGACCGCGTTGACTGCGATGGACCCGTTCCCCGTTGATCCAGCAAACGACGCCGTCCGCCGTACCTATCTTGAGCACGGCCTGCTGCGCCCGCGGACTGTTTACCTCCGTGTAAATATAGGCCGCCGTATTGCGTTGACTGTCAAACGATTCGTTCAAATCCAAAAACCCGTATCTCAATTCTCGCGACGGTTGCGTGTCCGACACTTGCTCCAGATCATCCGTCAAGCGTCCGGCAGAAAGTGTGACGCGGCGCACCCCGTGACCTTCGACCAGATTCAGGTCGGCGGACCGGATCGAGGCCGATTGCATCAGATCGACTTCCAGCCATGGCGACTGCTCACCCTCGTTGCCGCTACGCCACACATCCTGCGCCCGCCCGGCATCGATCGTTGCTTCGGCATCATAACCGGAAGCTGCGCTCGAGGCCCGCGCACGCGGCGGCGACACCTGCGTGGGCAGGACACCCTGAAAAACGCCGCTGTGCGGTTCGGTTTCCTGCAGCTCAAATTCTTCGATGGAAGCTCCCGAGGATGCCTCCACTGCAACCCGCACCGTATCGCGTGTAACCGAAACCGAGCGGTCGGCATCGGCCACCTGGATATAAATCGGATTGCCCGGACGCACAATATTAACATCGCGTTCACGTTCAAAAGCCCGTAATTCGCTGTCTTCGTCCTGTTGCGCCGCCCGTGCCGAGGCCACGCGCCGCTGCAACGCGCGCGCATCGCGCTCTTCCTGATCCAGAAATTCTCCGGAACTGACATTCAACTCAGCATCATCAACCACAATCATGAATTTATCGTCAAACGCCAAATCGTTATCACGCTGGAAATCAGCGTCGATATTGTAAACCACCCGGTCGGACCCCAACAGCTCAAGCACCATATTGCCGGGTTCGGCTTGACCCAGCTCAGTTCGAATCGATCCGCGGAACAGCGATGGATCGCGCGGGGAAGGCATCAGCATGATGTTTTCCCGATCCCGACCTTCAGAGGTGCGAAAGGTAATCGGAATACCACCTCCACCACGCGCCACGGCGAGGTTAGGATCCTGCATGCGCACCACGATGGGACGTCCCGGAACCACAAATGTCTGCAGCCGCTGCTGGCCGATTTCCAACTCCGGATCCTGCAAACGGTTCTGCAACAGATTGATTTCGCCTTCCAAAAAAACCGCCTCGACATGCTCAGGCCTGCGCGCCTTGACTTCTGCAATCATTTCGCGGGCCAGTTCGTAGTCTTGACGGTCGAACGCTATATGTGCATGATGATAATAGGCGTCAGCCTGCACCTCGATATCGCGTATATCCTTAAGGCGTTCGATCATTTGCAGCGCACTCTCATACTCACGCGTCCTGCGCATGATGTCCAGCAAACGGAAACGAGCTGCACGGCCCGCTTCAGTCTGCCTGTATCGATCATGCCGATCCACTCCCGCGTACTCAAGTCGGGCCGCGGCATAATTCTGCTGGTCACGAAAAACATCGCCGCGTACCATCATCACCGCAGCCGCCAACTCGGGATTAATCTCGCCCTCGCGATCCATGATCCGGCTGCACAATTCAAGCGCCTCGTCGAAATCATGCTGACGCCTTAACTGATCGGCCACCCAGGCAACAAACTTCCAGTCAATATCAAACCAGACTTGGTTTAAAAGGTCCCTATGGCTTTGATACAACTGCCAGGCTGTCGCTTCGTCGCGCTGTTCCAAGGCCTCCACCGCGCGATCCAACCCCTCACGCGCAGCCTGTCCTCTCACGGTCAGCGGCGCAACCACGACGCCCAACGCCAGTAACATTGCCCATCGCTTGCATGCGTTTTTCATCATATCCATTCTCCTCAAACAACTTCACGCACCGTCACTGCCGACGGCACGTTATCCTCGCGAACAATTCCCTCGTAAATCCACAGTTAAAAGCAGACAATTCATTGTTCAGCCTCTAGATTTAGTTAGCATTAATCATGCCAAAAAATTCGCCGGCAGTGATCAGACCTGCGCTAATCATCGCAACTTGCGTGCTGTAATATATATAAACCGAATTCGAAAGATACGGATTGCAATCATAACTCAAACGAATTGCTCAGCCTGTATCCTTTCGTATGCACTTTCGCGTTCCGCAATATGCATGCGCAACGGGAGGACTACCTCCCCACCGCGCGATGCATGGCGTAAGTTCCGGGGTTACTAGACCGATACTCGCCAAACGGCGCCGGCTGAACGGCGGGCTGTCGCCTGCGCTATTCGAACCGAATGGTAATTTGTTCTCTGCCGGTATCACGATCGGTCAATTTGGGCGCATCGTCCATGTCTATCGCCTGAAAGGTCGGCAACAATCTGTAGTAAACCTGCAACATCAGCGCTGGAAACGTGGTATTATAAACCGGTCCGTAGCTTCCTTCCACGCTTCCCGGCGGGGGACACCAACTGCCGTCGGGATTCTGCGTATGGCACAAGCCGGGCGCGAATTGCCGGTTCCATGGTCGCCAGGATTCGGGACTGAATTGAAACCGTGCCTGGGTAATATAGTACCAAGCATAGAAAGGCCAGTCTCCTGCCAATTGGCGATGGTTGTTACGATCTTCTGGATCGTGGTGCCAGTTGAAATTCATCGCCCGTAACCGTCGCATGGCAACACGCGTTTCCTCGGCGCTAACGTAACCGGTTAATTGTAACGCCAACACGGCAACACCGGTCATGATATGATCGGGATCATGACCGGGAATACGGGTGCTGTAGCCGAAAAGTCCACCACCCACCGGATCGGTCATGGTTAGAATGCCTCTAATTCCGTTTTCTATCGTCATTCTCAAACCGCGGTTTCCGGCATCGGCCATTTCCGCTGCTTTGAGGGCCTGAATAACCCAGCCTCCCAGGGAAACGTCAATATGCATGGGTCCGTCCTGTGCAAAACCGTAAGCCCATCCTCCATTGTCAAGCTGCCCGTCAATTATCACTTGGACGGCATCTTCCATTGAACGCCGCAGCATCGGAATACGGGTTAACCCGTAAGCTTCGGATATGGCATAGGTTGCAATCACATGTTCGTAAACGTCTCGCTGCGAGGTTCCGTAAAGAGCGGGCCGATTGTGAATAGGACCGGCGCTACGGAACCAGCCGCGCTCGTTCTGCCGGCTCAACAGGTACCGCAAACCGCGCCGTACTGCGTCGCCGAACTCTTCCGATCCCGTGGTTTCGCCATGCGCGAGAAACGTCAACAACGCCAGACCAGTCATGGCCGAGCGATACTCCGGTCCCCAGGACCCGTCGGCATACTGGTGATCCTTCAACCAGCGTAGCGCCCGCATCACCGCGGCTTCGGTCATGCCACCCAATCCGCCCGAATGCCGTCGCAACGCTTCATCGCGGCCACCGCCACCGCGGCTGGCGTAGAGATCGCGAAAAACCACCGGCGAAGCCGACTCGGAGATACTGAAATCCCCAACCGCAGGCGCCGCAGTCGCATCCGGGGCATCAACCACCGGCGGATCGGTATCAGGCGAAACCACCGGGATATCGATCGCTTCCACCACTTCGGGTATATCCTCGAGCTCTTCCAGCTCGGTATCAATCGGATCTAACTCCGCCGGCGGGGGCACCACATCCATGACGATCACGTCCACTTGGTCGTCCTGCACCCTTTCGTCAAAAACCACGTAACGCACCAAAACGGCCACGATCATAACGTGGAGTATGATCGACCCGGTTGGCCCCCAGATATGATCTTTTATAAATCGAATATATCTTTGCATCGCTCAATCCATGGTGATAATAGATAAGTTGGTCAGACCGACGCGCGCGCAATTGTCGAGCACTTCGACCAGTTGACTGTGCGAGGAATCCGAGGCGCAATAAATCATGATCGTCTGGTCTTTACTGATATTGGCCAAACTATTGATAACCGTGCGCATTTGGGCCCGGCTGACCGCCATATCGTTAATCTCCAGGCCATCGCTGTGAATCATGATCCGCAACATTTGCGGAGGAGGCGGCGTATCTTCCTCCGGAGGAGGCGGGGCGCCCGGACTGAAGACATCGAGATGGGCGGCGATATCCATCGGCTTCATGGTCACGACAAAATAAATCAGCAACTGGAAGACGACATCGATCATAGGCGTCATTTCCAATTCCGCAGCACTGCTTGCGGTTCGTTTCTTTTTTTGAGCCACGTCGCCTCCTTTCCCTCAAACCCGGCTAACGTTGTTTACCGCCTTCTTTGAAAGCAACAATCGATTAACTTTCGACAACTTCAACGTTACGCAGAACTTTGACCAGATCAATGGTGTTGATCACGGTACTCAGAATAATATTGTTGGCGCGGTTACGGAACAAATAATAGAACG
>PXCX01000260.1 GCA_003565195.1 PVC group bacterium
ACCCGGTGTCAGCGATCTGATTTTTGAACTCGAAGAGGCGCAAACCGGACAACTGATGATCGGCGCCGGTTTTTCGAGTGTCGACAATATTATGGGATTCGCGGAAATATCGCAAAGCAATTTTGACTTGTTTAACTGGCCGACTTTCACCGGTGCGGGTCAGAAACTGAATTTGCGTGCCCAATTCGGGGAGACATCCCGGGATTATCGCCTGATGTTTATTGAGCCATGGTTGCTTGACCGCCGCCTCTCCCTGGGCCTGGAAGGTTATATGCGTCAAGATTCATTCAGCGAATATGACGTCGAACGCATCGGTGGCGCCGTCAATCTGGCTTTTCCGCTGCAGGTTGGATATCGTATGGAAGTTGGTTACCGGTTTGAACAGAACCATCTGACCCATATTGCCGATACCAATCGCTATACCGGCGCCGACGGACAGGATTTTTTCTTTGACCAAAAAGGACGACGGACCAAAAGCACGGTGAGCCTGGCGGTCAGCCGGGATACCCGCGATAGTGTGCTGCGTCCTTCGCGCGGTCGCTATATGCGTTTGGGCACGGACTATTCCGGTGGCCTGGCCGGTGGCGATACCGATATTTACGAATTGGAAGCCCGGCTTGCGGCCTATGTGCCGTTGTGGTGGCAGCATGTATTCGGGGTTCAGACCCGGATCGATATTGTGGACACACATAGTGGAATGGACGATGTTCCGTTGTATGACCGGCTTTTTGCCGGCGGTCAAGGTTCGGTTCGCGGGTTCCGTTACCGCTATGTGGGGCCCAAGGCCAAGCGCGAAGTCGATGGAGTCCTGCAGCGCGTGCGCCCGCAGGGCGGGCGCACACGCGCGCTGGCCACGGCGGAGTATACCCTGCCGGTGATCGACACCGTCCGATTGGCCGGATTTGTCGATGCCGGCAATGTATGGCTTGATGCCTACGAAGTAAGGACTGATGAGCTCGCCATCGGCGCCGGGATCGGGTTGCGACTTGATTTCCCCAACTTTCCGCTGCGCTTTGATTACGCCTGGCCGTTGCGCCGCGACGACCCGGCAACGCGAACGCAACGATTCAGTTTCCGAATCGGACACGGATTCTAAGCTTGTTCTTTAACAGCGTGTGCGGTATAGTGTGAGGGTCGTGCTAGGCGGAGAGTTAGCGGTGCTCTGATTCCCGTTGCGAAACGGGGTGACCTGCAACCCGCTCCAGCAGGGCTGAACTCCCGAAGGAGGCGTTGAGCAGGTGCGGCTGCGGTCGTGAGGTTCGCGTTGAAAACCGGAGCCTATGCAACGGATGCCGGCGAAACCCCGTCAGGACCGGAAGGTAGCAGCGGTACGTTGGATGTCCGGGCGCTGTAGGACAATCTGGTTGGAGCGAACCGAACGGCATACCGCGTGCCGGACGGCGTCGATTGAGGGTGCACGACCTGTTGTTGTGGATTTGGTGATATGACATACGAAGTTTTAGCCCGCAAATGGCGACCAAGCCTTTTCGAAGATGTGGTAGGCCAGCAACATGTAACCCGTACCTTGAGCAATGCCATCAGTGCGGGACGGCTGGCCCATGCCTACTTGTTCGTGGGGCCGCGTGGTATCGGCAAAACCTCGTTGGCGCGTATTTTTGCCCAGGCCATCAACTGTGAGAGCGGACCGACCGCGACGCCGTGCGGTACATGCCATTCCTGTCGTGAAATCGCTACCGGCAGTAATCTGGACGTTTTGGAAATTGACGGCGCTTCCAATAACCGGGTTGAAGAAGTGCGGGATTTACGCGAGAACGTAAAATTTTTGCCGGCACGCGGCCGCTACAAACTATATATTATCGACGAAGTTCACATGCTCAGTACCGCCGCGTTCAATGCCCTGTTGAAAACGCTGGAGGAACCGCCGCCGCACGTCAAATTCATTTTTGCCACGACTGAACCGCAAAAAATTCTGCCGACCATTCTTTCGCGTTGCCAGCGCTTCGATTTGCGCCGTATTACGGTTGCTGATATTGTTGAACGGTTACGCACGATTGCCGCCGCGGAAACGATTACGGCCAGTGATGATGCGTTGGCAGCCGTTGCGCGTGCCGCCGAAGGCAGTTTGCGCGACGCGGTTTCGTCGCTGGATCAGTTGCGCGCGTTCAAGGGCGATGCCATCGAAGAGGACGACGTGCTGTCGGTTTTCGGGTTGGTATCGCGAAAAACATTGCAAACACTGGCCGGCGCGATTTTCGAAGGTGATGTGCGCCAAATCATCGAGATCGTGCATGAACTTGATGCGAACGGCAAGGATATGCAACGGCTGCTGATTGAAATGCTGGAACATTTTCGAAATGTTCTGGTGATGCATTACGCCCCGGACGGGTTCGATGCCGGCGACCTGCTCGATGATCAAATGGATGTCTTGCGCGACCAGGCAAAACGCAGCGATCCCGAACGATTGCTCCGGATCACCGATCTGCTGGTTGAATCGGAACCGCGTTTGCGCTACGCCCTTTCGCGCAGGACCCTGCTGGAGACAACCCTGATAAGGTGTGCCCGGGCGGCGGCAACCGTTTCAATCGATCAGATCATCGAGCGCCTCGATGCGCTGGGTATCCCCCCGGCGCACAATACCGAGGCGTCCAATCCGCCTTGCGCAACAAGCACAACGGCGACTGCATCCGTGCCGCCAACCGAAACAGCGCCGCCGGTCACCGCGGGCACCAGACCCGCCTCGACTGCGGAACCGGTATCGAAAAAAAAAACGGCTGACACCGTCGCCGATGCCGCCGATGTATGCCGCCGTCTGACGGACAATTGGCATGCCATCGTGGAGCATGTAGCCGTCTCGGCGCCGATGGCCAAAAGCGCACTCCTGGATACCCGCCCGGTTGCCTTTGCCGACGGTAAGCTGACGATCGGGTTGGATCCCGAATTTGCCGACGGTTTGAATCGTTTGGAAAACCCACGGATTCAAAGTGCCTTGCAACGTACGCTGGCGCAACATGTGGGACGTGGACCGTCGCTGACCTTTCGCTTGATGACTGAGCAAGAGCGTGCCGCCATGGCGCCGCATGCCGTCGCGGATTCAGACTCCCAGGGTTCTGCAACCGAGCCAAGGCCGGCTGCGGCGGATGCCACGCCGCCGCAAGTATCAGCGCCCGCATCCCACCCCCCGTCGCCACGGTCAGCGGCCGGGTTGTCGGTTTGGCAGGATGAGCCCCTGGTGCGCAATACACTCGAAATCTTTCAGGGAACCATTGTTGAAGTCAGAAGTTAATTCAAGGGAAAAGATGCGATGAACGTAATGAAGTTGATGAAACAAGCGGCGGCCGCACAGAAAAACATGGAAAAAGTGCAAGGCGAACTGGCCGGGAAAACCATTGAGTTTTCCAGTGGCGGCGGCATGGTTAAGGTCACGGCCTCTGGTGACGGGACGGTTCGTGCGATTACGATCGATCCCGATGCGGTGGATCCGCAGGATGTCGGCATGTTGGAGGATATGGTGCTGGCGGCCGTGAACGGCGCGTTAAGCGATGTTCGTGAAATGGCATCGTCTGAAATGGCCAAAGTGACCCAAGGTCTAAATTTGCCGGGAATGTAACATCGATATGATCAATGCTGACGGTTGTTTTGAACATATGGTCGATTGCTTGAACCGTTTGCCCGGCATTGGGATACGGACGGCGGAACGTATGGCATACCGATTGCTGGCGCAATCCGATACGTTAATGCGGGATTTACGCGAAGCCTTGGATCGGGCGGCCGCGGGATTACGTTGTTGCGAACAATGCGGCGCCGTCACGACACCCGACCAGAATCCCTGCCGTTTATGTGTGTCTCCGGAACGCGACGATCATATCCTTTGCGTCGTGGAATCGCCGGAAGATATTCTGGTCCTGGAACGCTGCGGCAGTTTCAGGGGGCGGTATCATGCGCTGCTGGGGAAATTGTCGGCGCACCAAGGCGACGGTCCGGCGGATTTGAGACTCGATCGCCTGATGCGCCGCCTGGAACATGAACCGGTGGCGGAAGTGGTGCTGGCATTGAATACTGATGTCGAGAGCGATGCCACCGCGGCATTGATTGCGGAACGGCTGCGTCCTTTCAAAAAAATGAAGGTTACACGGTTGGCGCACGGATTGCCCGCCGGCAGTGGCCTTGTGTATTCCGACCCGGTAACCCTGGGCCGGGCCATGGCGGGCCGCCAATCGGTTGACTGACACGCCACAGGATACGGGAAGATATGATGAGCAGCGAAATCGCCGATAATGCGGAACGGATACGGCAACGTATTCGGCAAGCCTGTGAAAGGGCAAAACGCTCGCCCGATGATGTCAATTGGATTGCTGTCTCGAAAACACGACCGCCGGAACACATTCGCGAGGCGGTGGTGGACGCCGGGTTAACCGTTTTCGGCGAAAGTCGAGTGCAGGAGGCCGCGCAGAAAATCGAGCATTGCCCGACAGGCTTAGGATGGCATTTTATCGGGCATTTACAACGTAACAAAGCGCGCTTGGCGGCCGCGCTGTTTGATTGCGTCCATTCCATCGATTCCCTGCCGATTCTGCAAGCGCTTGATGCCGCGGCGGGCCAGCAAGGGCGTTTTCTGGATGTTTTTCTGCAGGTAAATGTTTCCGGCGAAGCGTCCAAGTTCGGGGTGGCGCCCGCCGAACTCAACGGACTGGCAATGGCCGCCGCCGGTTGCCGTAACCTGAATTTGTGCGGATTGATGACCATCCCACCCGCCGTTCGCAATCCGCCGGATGCCCGACCGTTTTTCAGGCAGTTGTTTGATTTAAGCCAGTCATGTAGTGAGGCAGTCGGGATATCGAATCTTGGATTATCCATGGGCATGTCGCACGATTTCGAGATCGCCATCGAAGAAGGAGCAACTTGGATTCGTGTCGGCAGCGCGCTTTTCGGACGGAGAACATAATGCGAGACAACACCACGCAGAAAAAACGCCGCCCGGTACGGGTCTACCGGTCGGCATTCAGAATGGAGCGCCGGTCTTCCTCGAGTTTGTTTTGGTGGTTGCTGGCGCTGGCGCTCTTGGCCGGATTCGGTGTTTTGGCGGCGCGTACCGATGGTGTGCGGCAATTAATCGTAGATCGATTGCAACGGCGGACCGGATTAACGGCAACGGTTTCGTCCAGTCGAATAGGATGGCCATACGATCTGGTGCTTGAGAATGTGACGCTTTCGGGGAAACCAAAATCAAGCGGTTCGGCGGACGCAGAACGTTTGGTGTTGCGTCTTGAAGAACTGCGTCTTGGCCGGCGATTACGCCGCGGGATGACCGTGATGGTCCGCGGCGCGGACGTAACGTTATATACGGATGACGATGGCCGAACTTTCCCGTCACCATGGGCGGTCCTGACGGATATCGAGGATACCCGCGCCCTGGCGGCGTGGGTGACACGCCTATTCGGGGATGCCTCGCGGGTGGAATTCAAGCAGGTTGGCATCGAATGGCATGATGCCGAAAAACGTATACTTACGGCGACGCGTAATCTGGGTTTGCTGTCCGTGCCGTTGCGGGTGCCGAACCGGGCGTGGCGCTATTTCTCTATGTCGGCCGATTACGTCCAACGCGCGGAAGGTCATGTCCTCGCGGGCCTCCAACAGGAATGGTTGGTTGCCTCGGACTCATCCTTGATACAATTGGGGTATTGTGTTGCCGGAGAGTATCCTGTGCCGGAAGAACTGGAACAAAACGCAGAGATCGATCCATAGGTTGGGAAAATATGTTGACCGTAAAAAGAGCAAAACAATTGTTGGCGGCGTTTACCGATTTGCGTCTGCTGGTGGTGGGCGACCTAATGTTGGATCGCTATTTGTACGGAGTTGCCGACCGTATTTCTCCCGAAGCACCGGTACCGGTGGTAAGAGTGCTTCGTGAGACCAGTGTGCCGGGCGGCGCCGCCAATGTCGCCGCCAATGTGGCCGCGCTGGGGGCACGGGTCGATGTTGTCGGAATACGCGGTGAGGACGCCGATGGCGCCGGACTGACCGAATTGCTCGGAAACTTGAACATCGATGATGGCGGCGCGTTGCGAGTCAAACGTTTGACGACGATTGTAAAAACACGAATCATGGCTGACCGGCAACAGGTCGTTCGGGTTGACCGGGATCAGTCATTGAAGCTCGATCAGGCCGAAACCCGCGAATTGCTTGCCCGAATCCGCGCTCGCGTGCGTTGCGCCGATGGTGTGATTCTGGAAGATTATGGCAAGGGCACATTAAGTCAGGATGTGGTGGACACGGTATTGTCCGAAACCCGGGCCAATTCTACTCCAGTCGGATTCGATCCCAGAGACAACCATGAGCTATGCCTTAATGGAATTACCCTGGCAACGCCGAATTGGCGCGAAGCACTCAATGCGGTCGGCTGGAATGACAGTGCCCGTCTGTCCGGCGAACCGACTGCGGAGTGTCTCGACCGGGTGGCCGACGGCCTGATGGCTAAGTGGGCGACGCGCTTGCTGATTATAACGCTTGGGCCGCAGGGAATCTACCTGGCGCCGCGCCAAGGACCGCGCCAACTGATCCCTACCCGGGCTCGCGAAGTGTTTGACGTTAGCGGGGCAGGGGATACCGTCGTTGGAGCGTGCCTTTTAGCGCTGGCGGCGGGAGCCACCGATGTGGAGGCTGCCGAAATCGGGAATCATGCCGCCGGAATTGTGGTCGGTAAACTTGGGACTGCGGTTTGTTCGCCAACTGAATTGGTCGCCAGTATAGCCGGTCGGGAGACAAACCTCGAATGAAAACGATTGGTGTCATACCGGCCCGCTGGGGATCGACTCGGTTGCCCGGCAAAGTTTTGCAACCGCTGTTGGGAAAGCCGCTTGTCCAATGGGTCTTGGAACGCGCCGCGCAGGCGCGCTGTCTCGATGCGCTGATTGTGGCAACCGATGATCAAAGAGTTTTTAATCTCGTCAGAGGCGCTACCGGCGCCGAAGCCGTCATGACGCGTTCCGATCATCCCTCCGGTACCGATCGTGTTGCCGAAGCGGTCGCGCAGCGGAATGCCGACTTGATTGTCAATATTCAAGGTGATGAACCGCTGGTCGATCCGGGACTGATTGACCGACTTGTCGATTTAATGCGCGCCGATTACGATATCCCCATGGCGACGGCGGCCGTGCCGATCGACAGCGTTGAAGAGTTGCAAAATCCGGCGGCGGTCAAGGTTGTTTGTGATGCTGCGGGACGCGCCCTCTATTTCTCGCGCGCGCCGATTCCGTTTTTTCGTGATACACTGCGACAACCGCTGCCGGAAAGTCATTTGCGGCACCTGGGATTGTATGTCTATCGGGCCGGTTTTTTGCAACATTTCGTTGCGCAACCACCGTGTGCCTTGGAACAAATCGAGAAACTTGAACAATTGCGCGCGCTGTACCTTGGCGCCCGTATCCAGGTTGTTATCGGCGCCGATACCGGTGTCGCGGTCGATACGCCGGAAGACATACCGGTTGCTGAAGCAGCGTTACGTAAAGCAAACCTTGCCGCCAAAACTGTCGCTAACGTCGGTGGGCGGCAACGTCAAGGATCTTCGTAACCATGATCTCTAAAACGCGTGCTATTCGGATCGGACGGATAACCATCGGTGGCGGCAACCGGTTGGCCTTGATTGCCGGTCCCTGTGTTATCGAGAATCGTGACCGATGCCTTCGCCTAGCTCGACGACTGGCGAGCTGGACAAGGCGTACGGGGATCCCTTTCGTGTTCAAGGCGTCGTACGATAAAGCCAACCGTACCGGCTTAAAATCGTTTCGGGGACCCGGCATCAAGGCTGGACTGGATATCCTGAATGAAATCAAACAGCGAATCGGCTGCGCCGTGCTGACCGATGTCCATGATGTCTGCCAGGTCGAAGCCGTTGCCGGCGTGGTCGATGCCGTTCAGATTCCGGCCTTTCTCTGTCGCCAGACCGATTTGCTGGTTGCGGTCGCCCGGACCGGATTGCCGGTAAACCTCAAAAAAGGTCAGTTTATGGCGCCCGAAGATATGCGTCATGTGATTGCCAAGATCGAGAGCACCGGAAACCACAATATTATCCTTGCGGAACGGGGCAGTTGTTTCGGTTACCACAATCTCGTGGTCGATATGCGGGGACTTGAAACGATGCGCCGCACAGGTTACCCGGTCGTTTTCGATGCAACCCACAGCGTCCAACGCCCGGCTGCCGGCGCCGGTTGCTCCGCGGGCGATGCCGGTTACATCCCAACCCTTGCGCGCGCTGCCGTCGGTGCCGGTTGCGACGCAATCTTTATGGAAGTGGCCTTCGACCCGAAGCGCGCCCTTTGCGATGGCCAAAATTCGATCGCCATGCGCCATGTGCCGCCGTTATGGCGTCAACTGGCCGCTATCGACGCCGTCGTCCGCCAAGGCGCTGCCGCTGAAGCCAACGGAACAGGATTATGACGGGGCGGAAACGACAAAAAATCGTTTTGCCGGCGCTCTTCTTGACGCTGGTACTGGCGGCAATGGCCGGTCAGGTCATAATCGATTTCTCAGTCCCGGAATATAATCCGGAGGGACGTCTGAAAAACCATATTCGCGGTTCGCGCGCGGTGGTTTACGAAGACGGCAATGCCGACATTGATTATCTGAAGCTTGACACATTCCCCGATGATGGGCATAATATGCACATTGCTGCGCCACACTGCAGGCTTTTGAGGCAATCCGGCGTGGTAGTTTCCGATGGTGACGTAACGCTGGAAACAAGCCGTTTACGGATTAGCGGAACTGGGTTCCGGTGGATGTTAAATGACGATAGAGGCGAAATACAATCCAATGTCACCGTTATCATCACAAATAGCGAGGGATTATATCGAAGTGAACCGTAAAGTATCTGGCCAATCTTGCGAAGCGCTGATTGCCAAACGGCGCGGTTGCCGGCGGTTCGGTTACGTGCTTGCGCTGATGCTGCTGGGCGTTGCAGCGTATCGGCCGGTAAGCCTGCGCGCTTCGATTATGCCGTTGGGGGCGACCGGAACGACGGTGATTACCTCGCAACGATTGGATTTCGACAACCGGCAAAGGGTGGCCGTATTTGAGGGGGATGTGCTGGTCGAGGATGAAACGCTTCAGTTGCAGTCCGATCTGCTCACCGTAATCTTCGACGAAGATGAACAACCGGTGCGTCTGGAGGCCCGGGGAAATGTTAAGATTTTGCAGGAAAACCGGCTGTCGCGTTCCGAATCCGCGGTATACGATATCGCGGAAGGTTCCATGGTATTGACGGGCGCGGCCGAGGTTCAGCGCGGCAACGATTTGCTCAAAGGCGATACCATCACGTTTTGGCGGGATGAAGATCGAATTGAGGTCAGGCCGGGAAGATTGATCATTTCACCTCAAACACGAGGTCCATGATTTCTTACAGGATGGTTAGTATGAGTGAGTCGGGAAACCACCAGTCGCTTATGTGCGCCGAAGGGCTGCGCAAACGGTACCGGCGCGCGACCGTTGTTGATGGCGTTAACATCAACGTCAATGCCGGCGAAATCGTCGGTCTGCTCGGGCCGAATGGCGCTGGCAAGACGACAACGTTTTACATGATTGTCGGGCTGATCAAGGCCAATGGCGGACGGGTCCTCTTTCGCGGTCACGATGTCAGTGCGACGCCGATGTATCGTCGTGCCCGTATGGGCATGGGGTATCTGTCGCAGGAACCGTCGGTGTTCCGTAAATTGACAGTTGCCGATAATATTATGGCAATTCTGGAAACCATACCGCTTGCGGCTGCTGAACGTCGGCGCCGCCAACAGGAGTTGTTGAAGGAACTCGATATTGCCGATCTCGCTACCCAACGGGCTTATACCTTGAGCGGGGGGGAAAGGCGCCGTTTGGAGATTACGCGGGCCCTGGTGCGTCAACCCTCGCTGATCATGCTGGATGAACCGTTCAGCGGGGTCGATCCGCTGGCCGTGATCGATGTTCAACGCATCATCCGTCGCTTGCGTGACCGCGGACTGGGTGTTTTGATTACCGACCATAACGTGCGCGAAACGTTGTCCGTAGTCGATCGTGCCTATTTGATGTATGACGGCAAGGTGTTGCGCGAGGGAACCAGCGGATTTCTCGCTAACGACGAGATGAGTCGCGAATTGTATTTAGGGTCGGAGTTTACACTCTAGGAAGTTTACGTAACCACCACAAGGGAGGCTAACATGGCGATCGAAATTACTGGACGGCATATCGACATATCGGATGCTGTCAAAAGTTATGCCGAAAACAAGGCGTTGGAATTGGACCACAATTTTCCGCGCCTGGAAAACATTCATGTCATCATGGATGTTGAGAAATTTCGGCATCATGCCGAAGTTGTGGTTCAGGGAGCGCATTTGCGAGTTGAAGCCAAGGAAACGACGGATGCGATGTATGCTTCGATAGATGCCGCTTTTGAAAAAGCCGAACGCCAAATCCGGCGTTTAAGGAGTAAAATACAGGACCAACACCGCAACCGGCCGTCCCTGCCCGAAATTGAACAGGCGATTCAGGGACCACCGGATAACCTGGATGAAACCGAATAATGCCTGATGCTGCCGCCATAAGACAAGTTCCGGTCACAGTGTCGCGCTTCCTGGAAGCCGGACGAGGCCGTTTGGCGATTGAACCGGTCTCGGGAACCGAGGGGCTGAACCGTCCCATTACCGAGGCGGCCGTTAACCGGGTTGGCTTGGCCTTGACAGATTTCTTTCGCTATTTTGCCCAGCATCGCGTCCAAATCATCGGCCATGCCGAGAATGCCTATCTTACATCGCTGGCCGATCAGACGCGGACACAGCGTGTCCGGGCAGTGCTGAAAAAAGGGATTCCCTGCCTGGTGTTTACCCGTAACCGGCGTGTCGCGCCGGCAGTTGCACGGCTGGGCGATGAATTTGGTGTGCCTATCTTGCGCAGCCGCTTGATTACCAAGCACTTCATCAATGCCGCGACCATCGTGCTGGAAAACCTGATGGCGCCGCGCATCACTATGCAGGGGACCATGGTCGATATCATGGGCGTCGGCGTCTTGTTGGAAGGTAACCCCGGAGTCGGTAAAAGCGAAACGGCGCTGGCATTGGTCAAGAAAGGGTTCAGTTTGGTGGCGGACGATGTCACGAAGTTGATCAAGGACAGCGCCGGTAAAATTGTCGGGTCGCCGGTCGGCGTGACACGTTATCACATGGAAATCCGCGGCGTCGGCATAATTCATGTACCCAGCTTGTACGGTATTGCATCGGTACGCGCCGAAAAGGAGTTGGAACTGATTATTGGATTTAAGCGCTTGGAGCATAACGACGATCGCCGTTGGGAAATTGACGGCGGTTACCGGATGCGAAATGTGTTGGGAGTCAATATTCCCTCCATGGTTTTGCCTGTTGCGCCCGGTCGTGAGATGGCCAATATCGTCGAAGCTGCGGCGCTGGATTTTAAGTTGAAACAGTTGGGGCATGATGCGGCCAAGGAATTGGACTTGAAGTTGATGGATGTTATGCACGGAAGGACTAACGGCACGTGAAGACCGCGGATCATACGGCTGCCAGGGATGACGGATCAACGACGTTAACTCGTGAAATGAAGGTCCGCAATGCGCTGGGACTTCACGCGCGACCGGCCGCGCTTTTCGTTAAGACTGCATCCGGTTTTGATGCCGATATCAAGGTCGAACGTGACGGCAATGTCGTTTCCGGCAAAAGCATTATGGGATTGATGACCTTGGAGGCCGAATGTGGCACGGTCCTGCGGGTGACCGCCCGGGGGCGCCATGCAAAAAAGGCGCTCGACAGTCTGGAAAAACTGTTCAAGCAAGAATTCAGCGAAAGCTATAATATATGAACTATGGTTCGCGGCGGGAAACCGCTGAAATGATGGTGCAGGGCATGAGCGTCTCGCCCGGTGTCGCCTTCGGTCCGGCGTTTCTGATGAAAACCGATGAGGAACCGGTCGTCTCGCGTCGGCTGCAACCGGAGGCGGCACCTGCGGAACTGGAGCGCTTGGCCCCTTCGATCGATGCAACCCGCGAACAAATCCAAACGATTCAACGCAATGTAAGTCAACATATCGGCTTGCACGATGCACGCATTTTCGATGTCCATCTCATGGTTTTGGACGATCAAGTCTTTATCGAGGAAATTCGCGAGGAAATTAGTGAGCGTTTACATAATGCCGAGTATGCGGTCTGGATGGTGTCCGAGCGGTACATCGACGCGCTGTCCAGAATTCAGGATAATTATTTGCGCGAACGCAAGATGGATATCAAGGATATCGCCCGTCGTTTGTTGCGATATCTGGGCGGATGGCAATCGGCAGTCAGGGATATAATCCCGCCGGGCAGCATCATTGTGGCCGACAATCTGGCGCCCTCGGATACGGCCATTTTGCGTCAGGAACTAGCGGGCGGATTGGTATGCGATTTCGGCAGTCCGGTCTCGCATTCGGCGATCATGGCACGCGCTCTGGAAATTCCGGCGATTGTAGCGTTGCATGATATTACCCGTCGCGTGGTTCCGGGCGAAACCCTGTTGATCGACGGCAATAACGGGCTCGTGTTCATTCGGCCCACGGCTGAAAGGATCAAAACGTATGACGCCCTGATGGACCGGCGCCACCGGTTACGGGTGGATATCGTCAATCGTGCCAGCGGAGTCCCCTCTGCCATGCAGGATGATGTCGTGGTCGCCTTGCGCGCGAATATCGATACGCCCGCGGATCTTGATGATGTGATTAAGTACGGCGGCGACGGCGTAGGATTGTTTAGGTCCGAGAATATTTTTATCAAGGAAGGTCTCTATTCGGATGAACAATCGCAAATCGATGTATATCGCGTCCTGGTGGAACGGATGCAGCAGCATCCCGTGATCGTGCGTACCCTGGACTTGGGTGGCGACAAAATCATGCCCGATAACCAGGTTGTCAGGGAGGATAACCCGTTTCTTGGATGCCGCGGTCTCCGCTTTTGTCTGGCCGAAACCGATGTCTTCAAAATTCAATTGCGGGCGATTGCCACGGCTGCCGTCGATGGCAACCTCAAGATCATGTATCCCATGGTGAGCGATGTCAACGAGTTGCTGAAGGCCAACGATTTTCTGCGAGGTGTATGCGAAGAGGCGGGCCTTGCCATGCCGGCGGTGGGGGTGATGATCGAAACACCGGCTGCCGCCGTTTGCGCCGACGCCATCGCGCCACATGTGGCGTTCTTGAGTATCGGATCCAACGACCTGATCCAGTATACCATGGCCGCCGATCGCGGTAACGATCTTGTCTCGCACCTTTTCCAGCCGGCCCATCCGGCCATTTTACGCCTCATCAAAACCACCATTGATGCGGCTGCCGCCAACGATGTTCCGGTCGGGTTGTGCGGTGAAATGGCAGGCGATCCGCTGCTGGTTCCGCTGTTGATCGGCTTGGGGATAACCGATCTCAGTATGGTTGCGTCGTCCATTCCGCTGGTTAAGATGGTCGTGCGTTCGCTTAGTATGACCGAAGCACGCGCGCTGGCCGACGAAGCGCTTGCGAGCCGCTCGGGTAATGATGTGCAACAACATTGCCGTGAATGGTTGCAACAAAGGGTTCCCGATGTTTATGAATTGATCGGATAATGATTACAACACCAAGAAGCAAAGGAGATATATCACGTGATGAAGTGCCAAGTATTTACCTCTGAATCGATCACCGGCGGTCACCCGGACAAGGTGGCGGACGGAATATCCGATGTCATACTGGACGCCTATCTGGCGGCGGATCCTCATTCGCGGGTGGCCTGTGAAACGCTGGTGGCCACCGGACTGACCGTGATTGCGGGCGAAATCACAAGCGCTGCAATGCTGCCGTTGGCCGATATCGTGCGAGGTAAGATAAAACGTCTGGGATATGACGATGCCGAATTGGGTTTTTCGGCCGACAGTTGCGCTGTCATGATTTCACTGAACCGCCAATCGCCGGATATTGCCCGTGGCGTTAACGTCGGCGAGGGACTTTACAAGGAACAGGGTGCCGGTGACCAGGGCATGATGTTTGGTTATGCCTGTGATGAAACCAAAGAGTTGATGCCGTTGCCCATCGCGTTGGCGCATCGTCTTACGAAGTCGCTGACACGCATGCGCGAAACCGGGAAACTCAAGTTTTTGCGGCCCGACGGCAAATCACAGGTAACCGTCGATTATCATAACGGGCGTCCACGCCGGGTCGATACCGTGGTGGTTTCAACCCAACACGCCCCGGACGTGCGCTTGAAGACCATTCGCGAGGCATTGATTGAGGAAGTTATCAAGAAACAAATACCGACGCGCTGGATCGATGCCAAAACGCGCTTCCTGATTAATCCCACCGGACGCTTTGTTGTCGGCGGCCCCCATGGCGATACCGGGCTTACCGGCCGTAAGATCATTGCCGATACCTATGGCGGCATCGGGCGCCATGGCGGCGGCGCTTTTTCCGGCAAGGATCCCTCTAAAGTGGACCGCAGCGCGGCCTATATGGCACGTTATGTCGCCAAGAATATCGTGGCTGCCAAACTGGCGACCCGTTGCGAAGTCGCTTTGTCATACGCCATCGGATATCCCGAACCTATTTCGGTAGATGTCGATACCTTCGGGACCGGAACCGTATCCGCCGCAAAACTGGATAATGCCGTCCGCGCAGTGTTTGGACTGAAGCCCTCCGAAATCATTGCCCAGCTCAACTTGCTCCGGCCGATCTTCGAAGCTACATCGGCCTATGGCCACTTCGGACGAAATCGGGGGACGGATGTGTTTACATGGGAAAAAACCGATAAGACTGCCGAATTGTGTGATGCCGTGAAATAAATCGTCCCTCTCGCCAATGAATGAAGCACCCGAATAACAAGAACGTAAAGGAATAAATATGTTTGTTTTATCCAAGTTGTTCTTGATCCCGGTTATGCTGTGTGTTTGGCTTGGATGGTCCAGCATCATGATCGCCGCCAACAACGGCAAACAAGCCGAAGCCGAGTACCCTGCGGATAAAGCCGGGGATCCCTCCGGCGATGATATGGAACTATGGTTTCCGGTTGGCGAATCATTCGAATATCGTTTGCAATGGGGGGTTCTGACCGTTGGCAGAGCGCGGATGAGAACTGAGTGGGAGGTAATTGACGGTCGACGATTGCTGGTAATTCGCGGCAGCGCACGTACCACTCGAATTGTTGAACGTATTTATCCCATCGAAAACCATGTCGTGGCGGTAGTCGACCCGGAAACATTCCTGCCGCTCAGCTACCGCCAGCGCGTCCGCGAAGGTCGCCGTCGTCGCAATGAAACGACCGTGTTTTATCATGATCAAGGTTACGCCGATTATACCTGTCATCGAAAAAACAGAACTAAAAGAATAGAGATCAGTGACGATACCCGTGATCTGCTAACGTTGTTCTATGCGGTTCGCCGTGATGGCATGGAAATCGGCGAAACCGCCCACTTGCAAGTCCTTGTAGATGACGATATATACGATCTGACGTTGACAGCCCAGGAATTCGAGAGAGTTTCGTTGCCTGAACATGGAGGGGTCCGCGGTCTGCGTATCGAACCTACCGCGAAATTCGGCGAGGTCTTCGTGCGGCGCGGCAGGATGTGGGGCTGGTTGTCGGATGACGAGCGCCGGGTATGCATGCGGTTGAGCGCAGACTTGCCCGTGGCCAATGTACATGCCGTGCTTATAAATGTTTCGGGACCCGGTGAAGACCGCTGGGTCAAATAGTCGTGACCATTTTAAATCGTTATATCA
>PXCX01000038.1 GCA_003565195.1 PVC group bacterium
ACATGATCTTCTTGCATGCGCACATGCAGATGTACATAATGATTGAGGGTCGCGTCTTCGATTTCAAAGACTGTTCGCGCGGTATAATCCTGCCACTCGAAAGGGCTGTTTAATTCTACACGATTAACAACAACAAACATTGAGTGCCGCGCCAGTTCGTTTAATACGTCCAACAATGCGTTTTCGTGCACTCTGAATTCCAAGACAAAATTGAGCGACGCAAAGTCGGCATCATCTTCCAGGACACCTATTTTGCCCGGCGGGACCTCTCTTTCCGGCGTAGCTTCGCGGCGGGACGATTCGCGGGTTCCATAGAGCCCGCCGCGCACGGGTCGATCTTCCGTGGCTTCACGAACTTCAAATTCCTGGCGCTGGATATTGGTGATTTCAGCCACGCCTATCTCATACAAGACATTAACGAGCCGCTCGGTAATTGCCAATTGCTGCATCAGGCGCGGAACATCCGCCGGTCTCGGCAGTTCGCCGGCGCGATGGTGCTGGAAGCCGAAGGCAAAGTCGGGCGGCAAGTCGATCCGACGGTCGGTCGCCTGTTCGGTTAAACGCCGTGAGATATTCCTGAATCGTTCAACGAAACGCACCGGCGCGGCATGCACCGGTTCAACCTGGTCTTCGGACAGTTCGCTTCTCAATTCGGCAAGTTCACGGCGCAATGCCAGTAAATGGCCTTGTTCCGCGGCGATGTTCTCCTCGGATGGAAAAGGATTGCGTTGGTAAAGCGCATCAAGCTGGAGGCGCGCATCATTCAACTGGCCGGAAACATCGCGGAACTGGCTCACGCTTTGGTATAACAGAATGGAAGCCCCTATCAACAACACAAGGGCGCCGACCAGAATCGATAAGCCTGTTTTTTTTAGTTTCATGGCGTATCCTCTTCATCCGGTGACGTTGGTAGCCAAGTCATTTCAATCAGGAATTCGTCGATAAAATCGGTTTGCTGGAACGGGCTGACCCGCCGCAGGCTGACATTCTGGACGAAACCATCGTGTTCCTGCAGCGCTTTGGCGAAAGCTTCAACCTCGGGCAGCGTCACTTTATCATTGAAAAACAAGCCCTGCAACCGCATCCTGCGTCCCGCATCGCGCGTTGGTCCGGTTTCCAGCGAAGTGAGCCACATTCCATCGGCAAGCTGATCTTCAAGCATATCGAGGAACTGATGCCAGAGGGTGCGATCTAAAATCAGGTTGGCCAGGGATTCGGCCTGTTCGCGAACGACCGCTTGTTGCTGGTGTATCTCGTCGATTTGTTCAGCCAATGCCGTGCGCTGCCCGGCACGGCTTCTGATTTCGGCTAGGCGCCGGTCGTCCGATTCACTAACGTTCCGGAAATACGCCCACCAGACCAGCATCGCAAGAAAAATACCGATGGCTGACAACCCGAAAAAGGGGATCCGGCGCTGAAACATTTTGTTCGCCACTAAGTCCGGGGGTAAAAGATTGATTTCGATCGGGCATTTCAGACACCGACGCAAACCCAGGCCAACCGTCTCGCACAGCAGTTGCAAATCGCTGGAGACAGACTCTGAATCGATGGTCTCGCTGACCGGCACGTTCTGGAAAGGGTTAAGATAATCAACCTCGACCTTAAGTTTCTCGCGCAAAAACGTATCGGCATGCGGGATCACTGAGCTGCCGCCCGTCAACAAAACCAAGGTTGGCTTACTGCCGCTTTGCTGGCTGCGATAAAAGTTGATGGTCCGGCTGATCTCGGCGTGTTGGCGGGTCATGACGTTACGGACTATTTTGGAAACCCGGTCGGCGACCGCGTCTTCGTGACTTTCATAGGCGCCGCCGAACCCCACGAACGCATGCGCACGCTTCAAATCCTCAGCTTCCTTGAACGACATGTCGAATTCCCGCATCAATTCCCGGGTGATCCCGTTGCCGGCTACCGGGACGCTACGGAAAGAAATACGATCCTCTTCCATGAAAATCACGTTGGTTGCCCGGGCGCCGATATCCAGCACCATGGTGCAGCCTTCACGGTCGCCATAATTATAGCGAACCGCGTTGTAGAGCGTCATGGCCGAGACGTCAACCAGTTCCGGATCGAAACCCACGGCTTCAACACAATCGGTCAGGTTTTTGACCTGTTCGGCTTTAACCGCCACCATGATGGCGCCCATCTCGGTGCTGGGATCGCCGAACAATTGGTAGTCCCAGACCACTTCATCGATGGGGAACGGACAGTTCTGTTGCGCCTCATGACGCATGATCTGGCGCAATTTATCGCCGCTCACCGGCGGCAGCTTGACATAACGCGGAAACACAATCTGGCCCGAGATCGCTATCTGAATGGGACCGGGTTTAATCCGTTTTTCGCGCACTAAATCACGCAGCGCGGAAACAATATAGGCCGAGGATTCACTGTCGGAATCCGGATCAAGCCCGAGGGAGGCGATCCCGTAATTGACTAACTCCATCCCGCCACCGCTCAGCGGGTTGAACTCGGCCAGCGTCAAATGACTGGAGCCGATGTTCAAAGCGGCGATACGTTTGGATTTTAGCATGTGCGCGTTCCCCCGGAAAATCGTTACGGTCTGATGGTTTCGTAGCGATCGTAGTTTACGAACGCAAACGGTGTTTCGGAACGGTTCAAAACATAGCCGTCCCGCGGGCTCAGGTTCGGATTACGCCACCATTCTTCCTGTCCTTCGGCAACCGATCCTCTGGCTTCGCGGCTTTCGGTGGCAATCACATCGCCCGCGTGGGATATTTCTACGGCGATGCCGATGACTGTGCCATAACGTTTGAGGGTGTTGGGACGCAGGAATGCCGTGCTTTGCTTGTTGCGGTCCCGTGCAATCTCCATGTAGGTTACCGCGCCGCGAAACAAGCTGTAAGCGGGCGGCTCGCCTCGTTCTTCGCGCACGAGCAGGGCAAAATATTGAAAGGTCAATTCATCGATCCACTCCGGCGCGGTATCGTAGGTGGTCGTAATGACACACCATTCGTTGCCGGTTGCTCGCTGATCGGGTATCTGAGTCCTGTAGCGCGGGGTTTCAACGCGATCACGCCGCCCAATCCCTTCAAGGTCCCGAATAATCAATATCAGATCTTCGTCCGGCTGGGCCATCGCCCGCGGCACGAAAACACAGACAGCGATCGCTGCCAGTAACAACACAGCCAACCGACCGATGGGCTTTACGGTTAATGACATGATAAACCTCCTCGGGTTTTTGAACCAGTGATCAATTGGAAAACCGCAATTTAACGTTTTAATTAAGAAATTGCAATACTAAAATCAGACGGAAGACGGAATACCGCAAATTGTTGCACTCATTTTCTCAAACCATTTCCAGTTGCACGCTAAACCCGTTTCAACGGGGTTCACCTTCGAAAATATCGACAGTGTCGCTGTGATCCAGTGTTTCGGTATGGCCATCGGCAAAAACCACATTACCCTTTCCGCCGTGATCGCCGCCGATTGCTTCGAAGGGCTGGCCATCACTCCATTCGTGGCCGTCAAGCATCCCGTCGATGCCGGGGGGACCGTAAACGGGTGGCGGTCTATCGCCGGTAGCTGAGCGAGTCTGCTGACGGTTTAATCCATAATCATCCCAATCCTCCGTCCCTTGCATGTCATTATAGGCGATCTGTTCACCGTCATCGTCGCGGTCGTAACGGCCGTCGGCGAACAGGACTTTACTGCTGGCGCCGGTTAA
>PXCX01000326.1 GCA_003565195.1 PVC group bacterium
ATATACCGGGTATTGATGAAGTGATCGTGGAGCTTGAACGGATGGGGGGTGCGCCGCCGGCGTGGATTGTTCCCGGCCTGTGTGATCCAGTTGATAAGCAAACGGTTCTTTTCCAAAAGATTCACTTGCCTGAAAGGCTGAATTTAATACCCTGCCTTGTTCGTGTATAGGCGATTCTCTTACCCTTTGTATCGATTGAAAGGGAGCTTGAGCACGAGGGTGCCCCAATGCCCAGCGGAAACGCGGGGACTGGGAAGCTTTCGTTTAGAGCACCCACCTCGCGAGTCGAGGTCAAGAGAAGTATGCCTTTGCGACATGTTGCGGGGTATTTTTTTTGGCGGAGGGCCATGGCATGGAACTTTTTGGAGAGCAATCCAAGGCGGTAACCAATCGCACACGCATGCCGCTTGCCGCCCGGTTACGCCCCAAAACCCTGGATCAGGTCGTAGGCCAACGCCATTTGCTGGCCCCCGGTAAATTGCTGCGACGCGCCATCCTGGCGGACCGTATCGGCAGCCTGATCCTGTTCGGGCCGCCCGGTTGCGGCAAAACCTCACTGGCGGAAGTTGTTGCCTACACTACCCGCAGCCGTTTTGAGCGAACCAGCGGCGCGCTCGGCAATGTCGCCATATTGCGCCGGCTACTGGAAAGCGCCAAAATGCGGCACCAGCGTAACGCGGAACGGACCTTGCTGTTTATCGACGAAATTCATCATTTCAATAAGTCGCAACAGGATATTTTATTACCCTATGTCGAAGACGGATCCGTAGTTCTGATCGGCGCCACCACGCATAACCCGTTTTTTTTCATCAACAGCCCGCTGACATCGCGCTCGCAAATCTTCGAACTGGAACCTTTATGCGAAGATGATATTATTGCGCTTTTACGGCGCGCGCTCGAGCATGCCGACGGTCTCGGGCCGCCGGGACGGATTCAGGCCGACGAAGACGCATTTCAGCATTTGGCGCGCGTCTGCGACGGCGATGCGCGACGTGCCCTGAACGCCCTGGAAGTCGCCGCGCTGACCACCCCGCCGGCAATAGACGGCAGCATCCGGATCGACCTGTCCGTTGCCGCCGATTCGATTCAAAAGAAAGCAATCGTTTACGACCGCGATGAAGATGGTCACTTTGATACGATATCGGCATTCATCAAAAGCGTCCGCGGATCCGACCCGCATGCCGCCGTCTATTGGCTGGCTAAAATGCTGGTGGGCGGCGAAGATCCGCGGTTTATTGTCCGGCGCCTGATTATTCTGGCGTCGGAAGACATCGGCAACGCCGATCCGCGCGGACTGTTGATGGCCACGGCGGCCTTGCAAGCGGTCGATTTCATCGGTATGCCCGAGGCACGGATCACGCTTTCGCACGTTACCACATATCTGGCCTGCGCCCCAAAGAGTAATGCATCCTATCTGGCCATTGACAAGGCCATGGATGACGTCCGCCGGGGACGTACCCTGCCGGTTCCCAAACATTTGCGCGGTACCGGTTACCGTGGCGCTAAACGGCTCGGACATACCGGCTACGATTACGCCCATGATCATCAAGGACATTTTGTGGACCAGGAATATATTCCCACCGAAGCCGTCTATTACGAACCGGTGGCCGCCGGTTACGAGGAAGTGATCGCCCAACGGATGGCACGCTGGGCGGCCCGGCGCAAGCCCGTAAACGATCCAAATCCAACGCCGCCGCCCGCGAAGGAGATTCACCCATGATCGCCGGTAGCCGAAAACCAACCGTGCCATGCCCGCCCGATCGGCACGCTGACCGCGCGCGACCGAGTGGTTCGCCGCCTGCGACCCTTGTGCAACGTAAATCACAATGGCGCCAACGGATCGCCCAGCGATTGCGCAGATTATCGCCCGCGGAATGGCAGGCGGCAGGCGCGCAGGTGGCCGCAAACATCGAATCGATAGCGGCTTGGCAGCAGGCGCACCGGATCGCGGTTTACCTCCATACAGCGCATGAGGTTCCCACAACCCAACTGATCGATATCTGCCGTAAACGTTCATGCGCGATTTATCTGCCGGTCTATGATCAAGGTCGCCGGCAATATGTGCCGGCTGCCTGGCAGACCAACGATCGTTTACATCGCGGCGTCCATGGCATCCTGGAACCGGTCAACCCGCAATGGGCGCCGGATGTCGGACTGGACCTGATTTTGGTGCCGGGCCGCGCGTTTACAAAAAAGGGTATTCGCCTGGGACGCGGGGGCGGATATTACGACCGGTTCCTGAGCGCCCCCTGGGCCGGCCACGCCGTAAAAGTGGGACTGGCGCTCGAATACCAGCTTGTGGATGATTCGTTGGCGGACACGCATGATGTCGGCATGGACTGGATTGTCACCGAAAAACGCATGTATGCCGGAGCTGCAAGCGCCGCGGCAACGACGTGGCGAACGGACCGGCACAAACCGAAGATTAACGAATGCAATCTGGACGCCCTTGCGGCATCCGGGAAGGAGTAAATAAAATGACACTATGGATAATCATGGGGATCGTCCTGGCGTTGGCGGTCGGTTGGGCGCTGGGATATATCTTGCGGGGTGTATGGGCCGACCGAACCATGCAGGAATCGAAAACGAGCGCCGAACGTCTGCTGGCCGAGGCACGCCGTGAAGCCGAAAACACAAAGAAAGAAAGCGCTCTGGCCGCCAAAGCGGAGATGCTGCGGTTACGGGAAGAATTCGATAAAAACACCAAATCACGCCGTGATGAACTGGCCGCGCAGGAAAACCGGATCAATCAACGCGAAACCAATATCGACCGCAAGGTGTCGTTACTGGACAAGAAAGAACAAACGATCAACGCGAAAGAGACCGACTTGGAAAAACGGCTGGCCGACTTCGAACATGTATCGCAAACGCTGGAGAAGCAACAAAACAAGTTGCAGGCATCGCTCGAACGGGTGGCGCATTTGACGCGTGAGGAGGCGCGCGCGGAAATCATGGGTGCGATCGAGAAAGATTTGCAAGCCGAAACCGGTGCCCTGATACGACGCTATCAGGCCCAGGCACGCGATGTCGCCGAACGGGATGCGCGCAAAATCGTCACAATGGCCGTCCAACGCTATGCCGCCGGGCATGCCTCGGAACTGATGACCAGCTCGGTCGCCTTGCCCAACGAAGAAATGAAAGGCCGTATCATCGGCCGCGAAGGCCGGAATATACGGGCGATTGAGGCCCTGACCGGGGTCAACCTGCTGATCGATGATACGCCGGAAGCGGTGGTAATCTCATCCTTCGATCCCATCCGGCGCGAGGTAGCGCGCCAATCCTTGGAACGCTTGGTGATGGACGGCCGGATTCATCCCGCGCGCGTCGAGGAGGTCGTTGCCAAAACCAATGAAGAAATGGACCAAACCATCCGCCAAGCCGGCGAGGAGGCCGCCTATCTTGCCGGCGTCCCGGAAGTCGATCCGGAATTGCTGGCCATGCTGGGCAAACTCAAGTTCCGGACCAGCTATACCCAGAACGTTCTGATGCATTCGATGGAAGTGGCCCATTTGATGGGGATGCTGGCCGAACAAATCGGACTCGATGCCGCCCTCGCCAAACGGATCGGGTTGTTTCACGATATTGGCAAGGCCATGGATCATGAGGTCGAAGGCCAGCATCCGGCGATCGGCGCCGATTATTTGCGGCGTCACGGAGAAAACGCGCTGGTAGTCG
>PXCX01000019.1 GCA_003565195.1 PVC group bacterium
CTCCTTGCCGTCTTTCTTCCGCCTATGGTACTTCAGGTACATGGAGCCATTTTCCCATAGATAAACAGGTAGTCAACCGGCAGGGTCTGCCCCACAGCCCATTTGGAAACACGCACCCCGTAAATAAAGGGTGAAACGAGGGCCACCCCCCTGAAAAAAGGCGATTTCCGCCGCGAACAGCGAAAGACGGGCTAATCAACAACCCCTAATGGATAGGGAATTATTCCGCTCATGACATACCTCCTGATTGATTTCCGTTTCATCATAATACACGTAGTTTTGGCACATATTACTCCGCTGCCACCGCAAGATCGAATATCAAGGCACCAACTCAACAACCTTGCAAAACGCGCCAGCGGATATAAAGACAAAAAAAAGGCCCGCGATAAGCGGGCCTTTTTTAACCTGCAATAACAGGTTTGCCGCAGTTTAGTCGGCGGTCATATCCTGCACTATCAGGCGGGCAAACCCCTTCGTGCCTTCAAGCATTTCCTCGCTGATAAGCACCCGCAGAATCGTACCGTCAGCATCCTGGCCGAACTCCGTATTTTCATCGGTCATATCCAGCGGCGCCCAATTATCCGCCCCCGCTTCGGTTACGGTCTGGACATGGTATGCGACCCCATCAACCTGATATGAGCCGTCAGCGTCAAATACGCCGTCAGCGCTGCGTACGCGGAAGGTGTACACCAGATTACCAGTCAGCTCGTCCAATTCCATGCGCGGGGCGATAATCTCGGTGTCGTTCTCATTGGGATCGCCGCGAAGGGCGAAGTTGACGATATTGACAACTCCGTCCTCATTGGGGTCGGCCATCGGACCGGCCACATCCTCATTGTCCCAATCCTCTTCGGGGAAGTTATCCCGCCGCCAGTTTTCCTGCGCGGACAAAACGACTATGACCTCATGTCCCTCGACCCAGCCGCTCTCGCCTGCATTGTTCTCTGCCCGCACACGGTAAACATAGACGCCTTCATCTTCAACTACCAGCACCTCGATATCCGCGCCCAGATACACCTCCGTCCATGTTTCCCCATCGGTCAGGCGCACCAGCCTGTAAACGTGGGCATCAGCGGCTTCACCCCAGCTCACCGTGAAACGGCCCGTCAACGATTCAACCGGATAGTCGATTGATGGGGGCATACCCGGCACGATTGCGACTTCCAGAGGGCCGCCGGTGATCCAGTCACTGCTTCCGGCCTCGCTTGTTGACCGCACGCGATAGAGATACGTACCGGAAATCACGTTGTCAGTGAATTGATCCGAGACTCCGGAATACACTTCGGTCCAGCTCGCCCCATCATCATCGGAACGTTCCAGATCATAAGTCAGGGCGCCATCAGCCTGTGCCCAAGTCACATTGATCTCGTTGGTGATCGATTCCTCGGGATAGTCTATCCAATCCGGCACATCCGGCAGCGATACGACTAGATTATGCCCGGTGGTCCATGCGCTGGATGCCTCCACGCTCCGCGACTGCACGCGGTAGATGTATTCTCCGGCAACGACACTATCCTCGTACTGAAGAGCGGCACCATCATATAGTTGCACCCAGCTCTCCCCGTTATCTGCAGAACGCTCTAGACGATAGGTCTGTGCCCCATCAGCAGCCGCCCAGCTCACATCGATGATACCGGTCTTCGATTCCACCGGATAATTAATTGATGCCGGCGCATCCGGAGGAGACACCGTAACCGTTCCCCCTGCAGTCCAGTCGCTTACCCCGTCAACATTTCCGGCACGCACACGGTAAACATATTCACCATCGGTTACCGTATCGTCGGAAAAATCATTATTGGGACCTGAATAAATTTCATCCCAGCTCACTCCGCCATCTTCCGTTCGTTCCAAATCGTAGAACGTGGCGTCACCAACGGTATCCCAAAACACATCAACCACCCCGGTGAACGATTCCGATGGATAATCAATCCACCCCGGTGCGGCAGGCGGGGCCGCTTCAGCCCGCATGGCTCCCGAAAGAAACACGGCAGTAACCGCAATGAGGCCTAAAAACCTCGTCATTCCTCTTGTTCTCATAGTATTATCCTCTCGCGTTCAATTTACCTTGCCGAAACATCTATCCCATCTATCTGAATGAACGGTAAACGCATAACCGACACTCTTAATTTCTAGTGATAATGCAAGTAAAACTCATGTCAAAGGAAAAGATACCACTTACGCCAATTATTCTTGAGTTATCCTGTTTCTGACGCTTCCGCTCTTTCATTCTCCGCTATTCTTACACCAACTTGCCGGCCTCGCCTCAACCTGTCGTCGAGAAATGCGGCCTGGATCATTGCTGAAGCCTTTCGCTAATACGGTTTGTTGATCAGCATATCCTGTTCGGCAACGGAATCATACCAGTATCCCTTGCCGGGTTCGAGCATTCCCGCACCGCTCCATGTGCCCATGAAATAGGCGTTGGAGGTGTATCCGGGACCGTCACCGAGGAAGAATATCCGGTCACCGTTAAACGGGACGGAAAGCAATATCTCCTCGTCGTTGAGATTGATTGACGCCGGATAGGGAGCACTGATCAACTGTAGTCCCTGGGGAAGATTTATCGTCGTGTCCGCCTCATCCGGCACCTGGCCGAGCAGATAAAGGTCCGTATCCACCGGCGACCTGATCCAGAACCCCTGGCCGCGGCGCAGTTCGATATTACCGCTCCAGGTTCCGAAGAAAAATGACGACGCCGCATAGCCCGTGCCATCCCAGGCCATCACTCCCGTGCCGTCGGCGAAACCGATCGTGCCCAGAACATCGGCGAGAGCGACCATGTCGTCCGCGACCTGATTGAACGGCAGACCGACCATCTGCCAATCCTCCGCCTCCAGCGCCATACGGACGAACCCCGCATTGGCCGGGAACGCTATTCCCTCGACCGCGTCGGCGATGGCCCAGGCATAAGTGCTGTCAGTGCCGCTATCATAGGCCCAATTCACCCCATTGTAGGTCGTTGGGGTGAGGCCGCTCGGCAGCGCGGCTGGGCGCACGCCGTTGGAGCCGCGCATCAAACCGGTCGCTTCCGTCCCGTTGGCCAAGGTGTTGATCATTGCGGTTTTGTCGCCGGCCAGAATGAGCAACCCGTCGCTCTGGATGTCGAAGACCGACGTGCCGGTTCCACCGTATCCCAAGGTGTTTGCACGGATCACGCCGCCGTGAAGATTAATCAAGGCATTGCCGCTCACCTCGCCAAAGGCGAGTTTGCCAGCCCGAACCTCGCCGCCAGTCATCTCGATGCGGCCCTGGCCATTGCCGCCATTGTTCGCTGAGATGTTCAAGGTTGCAAGAGCCATGGTATCACTCCTCTGCACGGCAAACAATCCGCCTTCCATGATCAGCGTAGCGCTTCTGCCGTTTCGGCCGAACCACACGGAGCCCGGATTGCCAATAAATATCTCGCCTCCGTCAACTACTTTAAGCCCCCCAGTCCCGCTGGGCGCAGCGTGACCCATGTTCATGTGGCCTTTAACATCGAAAGGGATCACCGTGCTGATAACGAGCGGAGTGCTGGGATCTGGAAGGCGAGGACTCTCGAAGGCAATGTAACCTAGATCCTGCTCGCCAGGATACGTGTTGGCAGCCTGCCATATATTATCAAGATTCCACTCCCAGTTGTCTGCGTCGTGCCAG
>PXCX01000343.1 GCA_003565195.1 PVC group bacterium
GATGGTCGCCTCGTGATTGTCTTCCGTCCGGTGCCTCCCGGGGAAGCCCAGACCTTGTCCGCCTTTCCCGACGGCTACTTTACGGCCTGGGTCGGACGCTACGAAGATATCGTCGCAGGTCGCGAGGGCGAGTGTATGATCCGGCTGCTGCGCAGCTACCGGGGTGCCGACCACACCTATCCCGGGCTGGAAGTGCTGCCCGATGGAACCTTCGTCGCCACCACCTATATTCAGTATCAACCCGACGAACTGCAGTCCATCGTCAGCGTCCGCTTCCGACTGGATGAGATTGAATGTGAACAGATAAAATGGCCACAGAAAGTACAAGAGACACAGAACTCCAAGACCGAAGGAGATAAACAAAGTGAATGAAAAACTGTATAACGGCATTGTGCTGCCGGACGAGTGGCCGCCGCGCGACCGGGACCCGGCGTCCACAGAGCCGATGCGCGTGCCGTATCTCGACAACCCGCCTGCGGTCATCCCGATCGACGTCGGCCGACAGCTCTTCTTGGACGACTTTCTGATTGCCGAAACCTCTCTGGCGCGGGTGTACCACCAACCGGAGCGCTATGCGGACAATCCGGTACTCGAGGCGGAAACGCCCTTCGAGACCTGCGTCAAGCCGCGGGTCGGCTTGCAGCAGGGCGGCCTGTTCTGGAACCCGGCGAAGGCGCGCTACGAGATGTTCTACCATTCCGGGACGTTGGATCCGCGCCATCGCCATCTGGCCTACAGCCGGGACCTGGTTCACTGGGAGCGTCCCGACTTCGGGGAGGGGTGCGGCAACCGCATCCGCGAGCCCGGCCCCTCGGGTGAAACGCTGTCGCCGGACACCGCCGGTGCGGTGTTTGCCGTGTGGCTGGATCTCGATGCGGACGATCCGGCGGCGCGTTATAAGTTTCTAGGAATGAGCCGCCGTGATCCCCGCACCCATCTGCTGCACACTTCGGCGGACGGCGTCAACTGGTCAAAACCGGTCTGGGCCGGGCCGGCGGACGATGCACAGTCGCTCTTCTTCAATCCGTTTCGCGGCGTGTGGGTGTACAGCATCAAGCGCCGTAACCCCAGAGGGCGCGCTCGCTGGTACGCCGAGTCGCCGGACTTTCTGGCGGGTGGCGATTGGAGCCGGGCTGTCTACTGGACCGGCGCCGACCGCCTTGATGCGCCCGAGCCGGCGGACGGTTATCCGGCCTATCCCGAGGCGGGCGCCGTCTGCCAGCTCTACGCTCTGCACGGTGTCGCCTACGAGAGTATCATGCTTGGCCTGCACGAGATTCATCGCGGTCCGGAGAACGGTGTCTGCGAAAAGGGCGGATTCCCGAAGCTCACCGACTTGGAGGTGGGCTACAGCCGCGACGGCTTCCACTGGCACCGGCCGGATCGTAGCGGGTTCATCCGCGGGTCCCGCCGGATCGGCGACTGGGATTGCGCCTACCTCCACGGAACGACTTCGGTGCTGGTGATTCACGAGGACCGTTTGGTCTTTCCCTATGCGGGCTACTCGGGAATCGATCCGGACGGAACCAACCCCGGCATCTACAGCGGCGGCGCGATCGGTCTGGCCACGCTGCGCCGGGACGGGTTCGCCTCAATGGTTGCGGGCGAGCAGCCGGATTCGTTGACGACGCGTCCGGTCCGCTTCGCGGGCGAGTTCCTTTTCGTCAATGTCGCAGCGGACCAGGGAAGACTGTCGGTCGAAGTGCTCGACGAGCAGGCACAGCCGATTCCAGGCTTTACGGCGGCCGACTGCCTGCCGATCAGCCAGGACGGCACCCGGGAAGCCGTGCGCTGGCGCGGCGGCGCCAGCCTCGGTGGCTTGGTCGGCCGTCCCGTGCGTTTTCGCTTTAACCTGGAGCGCGGTCAACTTTACGCCTTCTGGGTCAGCGGCTCCGAACGCGGGGAGTCCGACGGCTACGTCGCCGGTGGCGGGCCGGCATTCAAGGGCAACAGGGATACATAACAAATGAAACCGGCGCCTGCTATGATGCCCGAAAGAAATTGACCCACCTTCGCTGAGCCTACGGCGTGAGCGGGCCACAAGACGTTTTGCAAGAGCCGCTGAAAATAATAAAGGAACGAAACCATGCCGGAAAGACCAAACCTGCTATTCATCTTTACAGACCAACAGCGTCGCGATACCATGGCCTGTTATGGCAACGATTGGATTGAGACACCGAACCTGAACGCGCTGGCCGAGCGTTCGTATATCTTCGAAAATGCCTATGTCACGCAGCCGATATGCACCCCTTCGCGTTCGAGCATCATGACCGGGCTTTATCCGCACACCAGCGGGCTGACAGCGAACAATATCCCCCTCAAGCCGGAGACCAAGGCATTTGTTGAGATGCTGCCAGAAGGCGCGTATCATACCGGCTACTTCGGCAAATGGCACCTGGGCGACGAGATAACCAAACAGCACGGTTTCGACGAATGGCGCAGTTTCGAGGACAACTACCGAAGATATTACTCGAAACCGGAATATCTCGAGCTTTACAGTGACTATCATCATTTTCTTGTGGCGAACGGATTTCAGCCGGACGCCGAAAAGGTTGGCAAGAAGGTTTTCGATCGCAACACCGCCGCCAGCCTGCCGGAACAGTTTACAAAGGCGCGTTTTCTCGGCGCCGAGGCGGCGGATTTCATCCAGCGAAATAGCGAAAATCCGTTTGCGCTTTTCGTGAATTTTTTGGAGCCGCATTCGCCCTATCATGGACCGCTTGATTGTCTCTACGATCCCTTCGATATGCCGGTCGGACCTCATTTTTTGGAGATGCCGCCCAGTGGCGCCTCGCTCAGGCACCGCCGCACCGCTGCTATGTTCAAAGGAAGAGAGCATCTGAAGACGGAAGATGATTGGCGGGCGCTTCGCGCCAAATACATGGGTAACGTCACGCTGGTGGATCGTGCGGTCGGTGATATCATGAAGGCGTTGAAAGAGAGCGGGGTGGCCGACAATACGATCGTCGTCTTCACTAGTGAACATGGCGATATGATGGGCGATCATCATATCCTCGCCAAGAGCGTTTTTTACGAGGAAGCGATCAGCGTGCCGCTGCTGGTCAGCCTGCCGGGGCAGAAGGACGACAGCCGACGCATCGGAGGCCGCTTTAGTCAGGTCGATCTAGCACCCACGCTGCTGGAACTGATGGGTTGCGATGCGCCGAGCGATATCGACGGAGTTAGCCGCGCGTCGGTGTTCAGCGATAGCGTTGCGCTGCGCGACAACGATGTATTTATAGAATGGCACGGTGGAATCGACAAACCGGGGCCGAAGGTGGAGCTGAAGGGGGCGACGGAGGAGGATATCCAACGTGCCGTGAACGCCTCCTGGCGAACGATTGTATCGCGCGAAGGATGGAAGCTGAACGCTTCTAGCGATGATCGCTGCGAGCTTTACGACCTGAAGAACGATCCCTATGAACGGAATAATCTGATCGACGACGCCGGCTGGCAGCCGTGCATCAAGGAACTGATGGAGCGTATCAGAAAATGGCAGACCGAAACCGGCGACGATATGGAACTACCGATAGACTGTGTCGGGCCCGTTGCATAGGGCTGTTTTGCGGTCACGGGGTCTGTCTCGAGTGGCACTTACTTAAGCTCATTGAACACAAAAAAGTAAAAGATACGTGCCTCAATGACGAAACACCCAAATACCCACCTGTCACGGCGTAGCGCGAAGCGCGTAGACGGAAGTCCGAAAGAAATCGGAAGTCTGAAATCCGAACCCATAGATTTACCGTGAGAGTGCATCGTCAGAGACGATTTACAAGGGATATAGACATGCAAAAAACAAAGACGCTCGAACTGAACGGCAACTGGCGTTTTTCGCCGGACCCGCACAAGGATGGCGAAGACTTGGGGTTCTGGAACAAAACCTATGATGACAGCCGATGGCCTGAGGTCATCGTGCCTTCATGTTTTGAAGCAGGCTGCCCCGGTCTTGATTTTTACGAGGGAATCTGCTGGTACCGCCGTTCGTTTTCAGTGCCGGCGCCATTTATTGGCCGTCGGATTGTATTGTGTTTTGAAGCAGTCAACAACCGCGCCAAGGTTTGGCTGAACGATCATTTCCTCGGAGAGAATCGGGACGGATTCCTGCCGTTTGAGTTTGAAGTACCTGCGGATTACATTCTGCGGGAAGGCAATATTCTTTCTGTTTCGGTCGACAATTCGCATTATGCTGGTGATGTACCGGGCATGCATGTTGGTTGGCGCGGCTTTGGCGGCATCATCCGCGAGGTCAGGTTACGGGCGACGGACCCCTTGTATATCCATAATTGCCAGATTCTTGCCACCCCTGACAATAGGAAAGGTGGCGATGCGGAGTTCAGGATCAAGGTTATGAATACGCGCGGCACCCCGGAACAGATTCGTATGGAAGTTTCAGTTCAAGCTGCGGATCACACGATCTGTTCTCGTTTCAGTAGCGATGCAGAAACCGTAATGCCCGGCAAGGTGAAAGAATTCGTCTTGCATGAGCATATTGACCAAGTTCAGCCCTGGGCGCCTGCAACTCCGGAATTATATGCGGCCACCGTCAAGAGTATTGCATCGGGACAAATCACCGATACACATGAAATCAGGTTCGGCTTCAGGCGTATCGAAGCCAGCCGTGAGGGTCTGTTTCTGAACGGGGAAAAAATATTTCTGACCGGCTTCAACCGTCATGACGATTCGCCCCGTACTTATATGGCCGTTGACCACGTGTTGATCCGTCGCGATCTTGATGCCATGAAAGAAGCCGGCGCCAACATGGTGCGTCTCTGTCATTATCCGCACCATCCGGCTGAGCTTGATTACTGCGACCGGATCGGGTTGCTGGTGTTTGCCGAGATTCCCCTGTATTTCTGGAACGATGCAGACGAGGGCCGGCGGACGAACGCCGAACGGGTTCATACCGCGACGCGGCAGCTTGAGCGCATGATAACCAGGGACTTCAACCATGCGAGCATTATGATCTGGTCCGTGAGCAACGAGACCCATGAAAGCGAACCTGGAGTGGCCGAGTCCAACCGGCAGATGATCCGCCACTGCCGGGCTTTGGATCCGACCCGGTTGATCGTTCATGTCAGCAATCATTGGCTTGATTTTGAAGAGGACGATGTGATTTGCGTCAACGCCTACCCCAGCATCGAATGGCCTAACGGTGGACATAACCCGGCTACCTATGGCGATGGAAGCAGAGCCGCGATGTGGTGGCGCGACAAACTGACCGGAATCCGGCAGCGCTATCCCGATAAGCCGGTTCTGGTAACGGAATTCGGTTACTGTTCTTTTGCCGGTACCCATGGGCATTCGTTTAGTGAAGAAGAGCATGCGCGTGTCATTGCGGCTGAATTTAGCGCGTTCACGGAAGCCCTGGTGTGCGGCGCGCTGATCTGGTGTTGGGCGGATCATTCGTGGCCGGCCGGCCGATTCCTGGGCGGGATCTCGCTTAGCCCCTTCGGCGTACTCGCCCGCGACCGGCAGCGGCTCCAGCCGTTCCATACAGCGCGGAAACTATTCCGCATAAAGCAAGGCATGTCAGAACAGCAAAAAGGAACTTCTTGATCATGACACGCTCCAAGGAACCTGCGCAAGAAGTTTCAGCAGGCCGACGTTGCATTGCGGAGACTGAGAACTGAACACAGCAAAAAGCATTAAGTCAAAATATAAAGTTTATTATGGATTGCCCTGCCCGCAGACCCCGGCTGCCTGCTGGCAGACGAATCAAGATTCCGATTGGATGAGATTCAATAGCTTTGCGGCGGCCGCGCCGGGATCCGGCGCGGCGGTGACGGCGGTGACGACGGCGATCGTGCGCGCACCGGCCGCCCGCAGGTCCGGAATATGCTTTTCCTTGATGCCGCCCATGACGGTGAAAGGAAGGTCGACCTTCGGGGCGATGCGGCGCAGACCTTCCAACCCCAGGAAATCCTGGCTCCAGGCTTTGGTTCCGGTTGGAAACAGGGGGCCGATATTGACATAGGATGCGCCGTTCCGTTGCGCGGCGAGGGCTTCTTCAATATTATGCGACGAGGCGCCCAGCACCAGGTCCGGAGCCAGCCGTCGCGCCGCGTCCATCGGCAGATCGTCCAGCCCCAGATGAACCCCATCGGCCTCGACAGCCAGGGCGATATCGAGCCGGTCATTGATTATGAGCAGCGCGTCGTAATGCGATGTCAGTTTGCGCAAGCGGCGCCCATATTCGAATAACTCGCGGGCCGTCATGTTTTTTTCGCGTAATTGCACCAGGCGTACCCCGGCGTCGAGCGCCGCCTGAACGATGGTTTCGGTGGAACGTCCCGCCGAATACTCGCTGGACGTAACCACATACAAGCCGGCCTTTATGAAGGCTCGCATACGCAACGCATGCCGTGAACCGTACATGAATGACCCCTTATCGGATACACGCTTTCAAAGGCATCATATCATGCCACAAGCCATGGCGCAATATACTTAAATGGGTTGGCAATCTGCAAACTCCCTTCAATCGTCTGCCCGTCTTGGAAATCCTCCGAATAGAGGGTATCGCATTGGTTTTCCAAGGCGGACGCGAGCATAAGGCTGTCGAAATAGGAATAGCGATATGCCTTCTTGAGTTGCAGCGCTTTTCGGATTGTTGAAAAGCCGACAATGGACAGCTCGGTTCTATCCGCAATTTCATCAATCTTGCCAAGCACATCATCTGGTGGAAGATCGAATTTCAGCGACAGGACATTCGCGACCTCATTCAGCACCTGCGACGAGATCACTGCCGGTGACAAACAGAGCGACACCGCTACCTGGCGTTTTCCCGGTTCGTCGGCTGAATACAGGTAGATTAGGACGTTGCTGTCCAGAAAAGGTTTAGCGGCGGGCATTGGCTTCCTTACGATCGAACCGATAACCCTTTGTTTTCAGAACAGGCGGCGAGAACGTGGTTGCAGTCATTCCTGAACGCCGGGCACGTTCCTGGTCCCACATCAGAATCACTTTGACATGGCAAGCTTCGAGGTTTTCGTCTCGAGGTACCTGAATACGGCTATCCCGCACATCCGCTTCAAACTCAATGGTTTTCATGGCGATCCTCTGGTTTTAAATGAGGAGATTATAATACGCCGGCACGGCCAAAATGTCAATTGCTGGTTGAGGACAGCGGTTCGCGATAAATCGCGTCCGTGTTCTTGAGAACCGGCCAGAGACCTTTGGTCTGCAAGGCCTTCGTAAACGTATCGATGTCGCGTTGATCGTTCACGTGGAATTGTCCCGCATCGGGTTCGGCGGCGTATTCCGGCTGGTACCCTCCCACGGTTGTACGGCTGGCAACACTCATTTTGGTGATTCCCAAACCGGCCAGGTTATCGCGCAGGATCTGGGATTCGCGGGTCGAAAGGACCAATGGAATCTCGGGAAAACAGATTCGCAAGGCCAGCACGATTTGGACCAATAACCGGTCGCCGACCGGATGGGGCGGCTGGAATCCGCCGGTTTCGGGACGGATGCGCGGAAAAGAGATTGAGAATCCGGCGCGCCACCAGCGGCGCCGCAGGCGTTGCAGATGCGATGCGAGCGCAAGAATGTCGGAAACCGGCGGCGCCAATCCCAGCAATACACCGAGACCCAGATTGCGCATACCGGCTTGCAAGGCATGTTCCGGCGCGGCCAGCCGCGCATGGTAATCGCGCTTGGGTCCCCAGCGATGCATGGCGGCGTAGATGTCGCAATCATACGTTTCCTGGTAGAGTGTCAGGCCGGTGCAGCCGGCCTTCACGAGACGTGCGTACTCGGAAGCCGACATCGGAAAAACTTCGACTGTGACCGCGTGGAAAAGGTCGGCGGCTTCACGAACGGCGGTTTCGACGTAATCGATGTCGACCGATTTGTGTCGTTCGCCGGTCAGCAGGAGAATTTCCTGGATCCCCATCGCCGCAATGGCCCGCATTTCGGCCTGTCGTTCTTCGGCATTCAAAAAACGGCGGGGTCGTTTGCGGTCGGCGGCGAATCCGCAATAACGACATCCTCCGCTGCAGGCATCCGAGAGGTACAGGGGCGTGTACAGGGTGATGGTACGGCCGAAATGACGGCGGGTTAACGAAAGCGCGCGCTGGGCCATCGGCTCGAGCAGGGTTTTTGCGGCCGGGGACAGCAAGGCCGCCAGATTGCCGGGGTTCGGTTGCTCGGATTCGATTGCGCCAACAACCGCGGATACGGAATAATCGGCGTTGGTTTTGCCGTTCATCATGATGGACGGTTAAGAAACGCCGTCAACGGACTGGTTGCCTGGGCTGTATCGCTGCGGCCCATGATTCCGGATTGGAATGCTCGGCGTCCGGCGCGTACGGCGTCGGCAAACGCTTCCGCCATACCGCCCGGATCGGCGGCGGCGGCAACCGCGCTATTGACCAGAACCGCGTCGCAACCCATTTCCATGGCTGCCGCTGCTTCCGAGGGCGAGCGCAAGCCGGCATCGACTATGACGGGGACGTTACTGTTCTCGATAATCATCCGCAACAGATGGGCTGTTGCCAATCCCTGGCCGCTGCCGATGGCGGCGCCCAGCGGCATGACGGCCGCGCACCCGACATCCTCCAGCCTTTTGGCTAAAACCGGGTCGGCCGGCATATAAGGCAAAACACTGAAACCATCGGCCGCCAGTTCCCGTGCGGCGTCAAAGGTTTCGATAGGATCCGGCATTAAATGGTGTGGATTGGGATGTATCTCCAATTTCACCAAACCGTGTCCGGTCAGTTCACGGCCGATGCGGGCTGCCAGAACCGCTTCCCGGGCATTCATGGCGCCGGATGTGTTCGGCAGTAAAACGAGATCGGGAACTTGGGAAAGCGGTTCAAACAGGTCATCCGCGCGGTGCTGGCGATTGACACGGCGGATGGCAACGGTGACCAGGCCACTGCCGGAACGCTTGACGGCCTCGAGCATGGCGGCCGTATCCGCGAATTTTCCGGTCCCCAGCAGGAGCCGCGAAGCCAGCGTATGTCCGCCCAACACCAGTGTGCCTGACATCGGATCAACCACCTCCGGCAAGCGTGAGAATCTCAATGCTGTCGCCTTCCCGTAACCGGCGGGTGGTGGCGTCCTCCATGGGGACCACGTTTTCGTTGAGAACGACCGCGATTTTGCGATCGTCCGGATTCAATGCCTGCAACAGGGATTGCAAGCGGTCATCCCCGGCATGCCGGTATTCTTCTCCATTGACGGTCAATTTCATGAATGCGCGCTCAGTTTGCGTCCGCTTTACTTTCGCGTTCCTTAATCAGGTCGCGCAAACGGGCGGCTTCCTCGTAATCTTCTTTTTCGACGGCTTTCGCCAACTTGGATTGCAATATCTCGGTTTCGGAACGCGGATCCTTTTTTGCCCCCGGTTTCTTATGCGTTGCCTGGTCCGGTTCCTGCAAGACAATGCCGGCGGTTTGCATCACGGCCGGCGCCACGAAAATGGGGGAATCGCAGCGTATTGCCAGCGCAATCGCGTCGCTGGGGCGTGCGTCCACCACAAGTTCCTTGTCGTCCCGATCAAGAATCAAACGCGCGAAAAACGTGCTGTCTGTCAGCTCGGAAATTTCGACGCGTTTCAAATGGGCTCCCAGCGGTTCCAATAGATTCAACATCAGATCATGTGTCAACGGTCGCGGCACTGCGATCCCTTCCAGACGAATCGCAATGGCTTGCGCTTCAGGGTTTCCGATGAAAATCGGCAAGGTTCGCTCATCGTCGTTGCCCTTGAGCAATACGACGGGACCTTTATTGGATAACGACAATCGGAATACCGATACTGGAATCATGATATATTCCTTCCTTGATTGCTGGTATTATACCGAAAAGGGTGACGGAATGCAAACATGCCGAAAATGGTCTTGCGATTGTCAGGCACAGCAAATCCGGCTGCGGTATTCCGGCCGTCCCGCGGCACCGGGACGTAAACGGAACAAGGCACCGGCTTGCGGATCGGCGTGATCAGGTGTATTGCCGCCGGCCGATGTGGCGTACAAATCGGCAAGATCATTTCCGCCAAATGCGACACTACTTATTTTGCGCGCCGGCATAAGTATTTGATCCACGATATGGCCTTGCGGATGGTAACGAATGATGCGTCCGCCATCCCAGCGAGCCGACCAGATGAACCCCTCGTTGTCAATTGTCATGCCGTCCGATCGTCCGAGCGTGGCGGCCTCGGTGACCTCGGTTTGGGTGAACAAGTTTCGCCGCTCGATGTTCCCGGTTGTGCAATCATAGGCAAAACGATAAATACATGCGGCACCCGAATCGGTGAAATACATGGTTTGTTGATCGGCGCTGAATCCCATGCCGTTGGGGGTGCGGTATCCCTCGGCGATAAGCTGCCATTTGCCGTCAATTTCAATCCGGTAAAGCCGGCCGTTGTTGCCATTACCCCAGGAAATGGTGCCGGCAAAGACGCGTCCGCCGGGGTCGGCGATTACATCGTTGAAACGGGTGTTTTCAAGGTCCGGAATCGATTCGATAACCGTATCGGTTACGCGATCATGCCGGAACCGCACCACGTTTCCGCGATCGCGGAACAATAACAGGCTGCCGTCCGCCTGCAGGGTAAACCCGCCGACCGGCCGATCCTCGTAACACATTTCGTGGTGGTGTGTGGTCGGATTGAATCGATAGAGTCGTCCGGCCGGGATATCCGTCCAGTACAAAAGTTGTTCGTCGGGATGCCACAATGGGTTTTCACCCGTGGCGCAACTGGTTGGCGCAACGGTCTCAACGTTTACAGACATGATCAGTTGTTTGCCGTTTCAGCGCATCGGTATATCGACCAGTTTGCCCAAGCCGGCGAGAATATTGGCCGGAATCCTGATTTTTGTTGTTCGGACTCCGTCCTGCATGTAGGTTGCAAAAGTAACCGGGGTCAGGCTTTCTGGATCGGGCCATGCGTCGACAGGTAGCGGATGTTGTTCTTTCTCAAGTTCGCGCTCGATCATCGCGGTGAACGCGGAAACATTGAGCTGTCCGACCGATGCCATGCCGGGTTCGTAGTTCGTGAACAACGGATGCATTTCTGCGGGCCGGACGGTGGCGATATGTTGCGCAAGATTATCGACCGGAGTATCCATGGCGAGTAATACATACGGTCCTGACTGTGCCAGTTCGTAAACGTTGGTTTGCTGAAATGCCGCCATGATGTCATCGCGCAGGAGGGCGCTGTCGTCATCCACCGGGGCATAGGTTATCGTAAACCGGTGTATCGGCTGGTTGAGCGATGGTATGGTCACGGTTTCAGTGCTCAGCTCGCACTTGACGCCGATCAGACGGTAGAATTGGGCATACGCGCCGGTCTCGAACAGATACGATATCTGGTCTTTCAGCAGGCGGTGCATGGCGTCCGGGTTCCCGGCCAGGATAATGCATTCGGTCGCCAAGCCGGGGTTCCCGGTATCGTCGCCGGTCGTGGTGGGCCGCATGCTCGTGGCAATGGTCGTGGGGCCGCATTCACGGATACGTTTGAGCATCGTATCGAATTGTGCAGTCGGCTTGGAGCCCAGCGTCGCGATGGCAGGCCGCAGGACGTTGCTCATGATGCTCAGGGTCGGCTCCCAATCGGCCACTGTTTCCTGACTTACGATCATGGCGTGTTCGCTGTCGGGTAACAGCGACAGCAGGTCGGGCGCCGACAACGGGCCGCCGCTGAAACTATTCGCCAGTTTGGTGCCCGGCTCAGCCTCCGAGACCAGGGACACTTGCATCTGCTCGTCTTGAAAGCCGATGTTGAGTGTCGCGAAAAGGGATTGCTCCAGAGCCTCAAAAATCGTTGCCGATGCGGCATTGATCAGTTCGGACAAAAACGGGATCGCTTGCGGATGCTCAGCGAGAGCCGGTTGCTGCATTAAACCGATGCCGACGGCACCTTGTGCTGTTCTTGCGTAAAGCTTGGCGATAGTTCCGTAGTTCTGCCAGATGCGCCGCAAATTCAAAGTTACCGCGAAATCCCCGTCTATGGGCGCCTGCGCAATCTCCCGGAGTTTAGCCGAGATAGGTGAGGCTACTGCCAGATCGGCATGTTCCCAAGCCAGCAGGGTTGATTCTGGGCACCCTTCGACCGAGGCGAAATGCGATGGCAGAAACGAAGTTGAAGAATCGATTGCGGAAGCCCGCAACGGCAGTAGTGCGATAAGATCCGGTGTCGATATAATCGGATCCGGTTTCCATGCGAACAATGCGGCGTTGCCGTCGGATCGGGCATGCTGCGGATTCATTCCGGCGTCCGCCATCGCGTTGGAGAGCATGGTGGGATCGAGTTCAGGTTGTACGGTTTGCAAAAAACTTCCCAGACGCTCAGGGAAATTGCGCATATCGCGAATACGCAAGAGGCCCAGCAGGTTAGGCTGATCCATGGGAATAGGTGATGTGGCCATCTTGACCGGTTCCGCGGGCATTGTATCCGGAACGGTCGGCATCGTGACGACGGGAACGTCAGGTTCTATCGGTGTAACCGGTTCCGGCGGCCGGCGTGTGATCGCAATCACGATCAGCAAGGCGATCGCAATCAAAAGTACCACAAAAAATTTCTTCCGTCCGGTGCCCGGAACGGATGGTTGGGTAGTATCGGCTGCCTCGGTTGTCTCGGGTTGAGTTGACTTTTCCATGACGTATCCTTTCAGTAAGTTTGATTGGCTGGCTGGTTCGGCGGGACTTAATCTAATTTTCGTTCTTTCGGGCTGCAACGACTTGGCGGGCGATCCATGGGTAGGTTTGGCGGATTCCTTCTTCGAGACTGAAGCGGGACTGCCAGCCCAGGGAATATATGCGTTGATTGCTGAAATTACGGGACTGAACACCGACCGGGCCCTCGATGTGCCGGATCTTGATTTTCTTGTTGGCAACTTTGGCGACGGTTTCAGCCAGTTCATCGACACTGACATACTGCGGACACCCAATATTGACGCCGCCGTGCAAATCCGATTGCATCAACATGAAAATTCCGTCAACCATATCGTCAACATACGTATACGAACGCACGGCCGAACCGTCGCCCCAGACCTCGATGACGCCCTGATCTTCGGCTTCGGCAATTTTACGGCAAAGCGCTGCGGGCGCTTTCTCCCGGCCGCCTCGCCAGGTGCCTTCCGGTCCGTAACAATTCTGGAATCGTGCGATCCGTACCTTGATTCCGAACCGCCGTTCATAGGCCTGGGCCATCCGTTCGGCATAAAGTTTTTCCCAACCGTATTCGTTATCCGGATTGGCCGGAATCGCCTGCGCCTCAGTCATTTCAGGTTCGCCCGGCTGCATATCGCGATAGACGCAAACCGACGACGAGAAAAAGTAACGAGGAATTTCCAGAGTTGCGGCGGCATCTATCAGGTGAATGTTGACAAGGGCACTGTTGTGCATGATCTCACATTCTGCCGAGTGAATAAAACCCATGCCGCCCATGTCTGCCGCCAACTGATAGGCTTCATCCACGGCGCGACCGTTAACGGTCAATGACTTGTATGCGTTTGCGGCTTCTCGCAAATCCAGAATCAGGAACTCGTCCGCCGCCGTGGGTCCAAATTCGGGGTTTTTCAGATCAACACCACGAACCCAGTATCCTTCTTGCTTTAGTTTCTTGACCAAGTGCGATCCGATAAAACCGCCTGCACCGCATACCACTGCTTTTTTCATGTGCGCTCCAGCTCCTTATGTTTTCATCCACGTCTGAAATACCATAAACGATTCGAAAAATATAGGCAAGAGTAATTTGTCAATATTTGTCGATCGCGCCGTTTTGTTGATTATGGCATTGAATTATTGCTGTATGTTGGTATGATGTTTTTCGGCATCAGATTTCCGGCATCACCATTTACGGAGTAAGAGATAGTCTTGAAAGAATCCAATCAGCACGTCTTAAAAAAAGTGTCCCAGCCGGGCGCCATCTCGGAACCGCTTACGATTGATGTTCGCGGTAAGGTGGCGCTGGTAACCGGCGCCTCGCGTGGTATCGGCCGGGCCACGGCATTGGCCTTGGCGCATCAGGGCGCGGCGGTCGCGGTGCATTACCGCGAAAAGACGGCGGAAGCCGGGGCGGTTGTTGCCGAGATCGAGCGCGGTGGCGGTCGTGCCGTGGCTTGTCAAGCCGATATCCGCCGGCCTGAAAATATCAGCATGTTGGTTGAACAGACCGTGACGGCTTTCGGCAAAATCGATATTCTAGTCAATAATGCCGGTATAGTCCGCGACAATTTCATGATTTTCATGAAGGAAGAAGAATGGGCCGAGGTATTGGACGTTGATTTGACGGCGGCCTTTCGCCTGATGAAGGCGACGGCAAGAATCATGATGCGCCAACGGCGCGGTCGGATCGTTAATGTGTCCTCGGCAGCGGCGTTGACGGGTGATTTGCGGCGCGCCAATTACAGCGCGGCCAAAGCCGGCCTGCTGGGATTGACACGCACCGCCGCGCGCGAGTTGGCGGGGTCGGGAATCACGGTCAATGCCGTGGCACCCGGTTTGATTGACACCGATATGACGCTTTCGCTTGATGACGCCGCCCGCGCCAAGAGATTGGCGCCAGTTCCGCTGGCGCGTTTTGGAACGGCCGCCGAAGTCGCCGCGCTGATCGTGTTTCTGGCATCCGACGCTGCGTCCTACATGACCGGTCAGGTAGTCGGCGTTGATGGCGGCTTGCACATGTAATCATGAGGAATCGATTGAATGCTCCCAGTCAACAACCGATTGATATCGTGGTAACTGGTATGGGGGTGTGTTCGCCGGTCGGGCATTCCGTTCCGGTTTTCTGGCGTGCGCTGTGCGAGGGCCAAAGCGGTATCCGGCCCTTAACCCGGCTCGATGCTGACCGTTATCTGTTTCGTCAAGCGGGTGAAATTCGCGATATTCCGGCGGCGTTACCCGACGAATCTCCGACGCTAGGACCGGCATACCGGTTTGTGCGTGCGGCGGTGGCGGAAACGATTGAACACGCATCGCTCACGCCGGACACGCAAACTGGACCCACCGATTCGGTCGGCTTGGTGTTGGCAAGCAATTTCGGTGATAATCAGTTGATGGAAACCTGGCTTCAAACCGATCGCAAGGGCGCAACGCTGCCGCCGCGGGCGGCATGCGAAACCGGTTTTCAATCGGTAGCCGATAGGATTGCCGGACAATTTGGGTTGCGTGGGCCGCGAACGGCGCTGTCATTGTCCTGTGCATCCGGCGCTGCCGCGGTTGCCGTGGGCGCCGCCTGGATACGGGCCGGTCATGTCGCGTCGGTTTTGGTTGGCGGATACGATGCGTTGAGCGATTTTTGGTGGAGCGGACTATCTGCGTTGCGGGCCATGAGTAGAGATGCCTTGCGTCCGTTCGACGTAAAACGGGACGGCACGATTTTCGGGGAGGGCGCTGCCGTCTTGATGTTGGAGGACGCAACCGTCGCCGACCGCCGTGGCGTGGTTCCGTGTGCCCGGTTGGCCGGCACGGGGCTTACCAATAACGCGTTTCATATGACAGCGCCGGACAAGCAAGCCGCCGGTTTGGGGCGCGCCATGAAAA
>PXCX01000156.1 GCA_003565195.1 PVC group bacterium
GAAGCGACGACAGCGGCGTTACGCGATGCCATTCTGCAATACCACTTCGAGTATGGGCGATGGCCGGTTGAAGACGATCAGGATGATCGTGCTGACTTCGCTGAAAATAATTATGAAGTAGTCGAGCGTCTCCTGATTGATCATGGAGAGAATTATAAGAATATCCCATTTATTTACATCGAGGATTATGATACCGATGATAATACCGGCGCGATTGTCGATCCCTGGGGCGATCCGTACGAAATCGAGTTCAAGTTTGATGAAAACACGGTGACGGTTGACAGCGTCAACACGGATTAAAACCGATGAAATCCCATGCCGACATCAGAAAATCTTCCGGGCTGTCCCGGCGCTTAGGCGGTAAACGCGGATTCACCCTGGCCGAGCTGCTGGCGGTGATGCTGATCATGGTGATCCTGATGGGAATGGCCGTCAGCGCCTTCTACGGGATGGGACGCGGCGCCCGCATGCGCGGCGCGGTCTCCAGTTTCAATACGGCCTTGTCGCTGACCCGCCAGTACGCCGTCACACGCAGTGAACCGTTAACCATCGAATTGATCGAGTCGGAAGAGACGGGTGAAACGGTGTGGAGTTTTGAAATCAAGAATTCAGAGGGTACGCAGATACGACCTACGCAATATCTTCCGCCCGGAATAGAGTTCGATACCACGGATCTAAGTTTTACCTTCCTGCCTGACGGTAGCCTTGAAGGTCACCAGACTGTCGTGATTGAAGTCGAGGATGAGCACGGACAGAGTATAACATTCACCATCAATGGCTTAACCGGCATGGTCAAGATCGAGGAAGATTAAAAATCAGAGCATAGACAGAAGAATTTGGAGTGCGGTGTCCCGCCGCGTGTGCGGCGCCGCTCTCGCTTAACGGCATTGAATAGAAAGCGCAAGAAGGAAGACGATGCTCTTAATCGCAAACTTAACCGAACACTTAACCGCCACCCTTACTCGGATACATTTAATCGACTTGCTTCCTCCGAATTTTCCATTTCGTGTAGTTTCGCGCCTTTCGAAGTTATTTCCGCCGAGATTTGACGGGAACGAAAAATGAGTACACCAAGATATCCATCGGCAAGCGATCCGCAGCGCCTGGTGCGCGTACCGCGCAATGCCGGCTTCAACTTGATCGAGATCGCACTGGCGATCTTTGTCTTGTCGCTCGGGTTGCTGGCGGTTTTCGGCCTGTTTCCGCACGGCCTGGGCATGGCCGATATCGCGCGCCAGGAAACCCAGAGCGGCATGTTCGCCGATTACGCTTTTGGCGCGTTGCGGGCCGCGGCCGCGAACGCGGATTGGACCGACGCTCAATTTAATTTTCGGGATGATATTTCGTTTGAGTCGCCGTATATTCAGTCGGTAAACGATACAGACCATGTGGAATTTCCGGCGCATCAGGAGACCGGGCCTCATCAGAGGCGTCATCAGACCTATTTGCGATATACGTTGGAATTGCGGTCCGCGGGTGAGAACAATGAAGTCGTGACAGCCTTGCTGACCGTCTGGCCCGGGCGGACCGGCGACCAGAGCCATAAGTATTACACCGAATTTTATAATTTCCGAAAGGTGGAACCGTGAAACGCAAGATTGCCGAAAATCTTCCTGGCGGTTTCCGCCGATTGGTCTTGGCGAGACACACGGACCGCGGCGCTCGGCGAGACGGCTTTTCTGTCATTGAATTGCTGGTCGCGATGGTTCTGCTGTTGGTGATAACCGCTGTCTTCGGCCGTTTCTTCCAGCGCAGTACCCAATCATGGGAAAGCGGCATGCGAACCGTCGAGGTCATGATCGCGGGACGTGCCGCGGTGAATATGATCGCGCGCGATATCGAACGCGCGATCGCGGATCCGGTCCTGGCGGAAAATTTCGATCATGTCTTTCGCATTAACGGTAATGACTTGCATTTGGTGGTTATGTCCAAAGATGGCGCCCAAAGCGTGCGTTATCACTTGTCAGGCGACGTACTTATGCGCGAAACGGATGATGGCGATGTCGAACTGATCGAAAATGTTGTCGCCTTGGAGTTTGCGATGGCTCCGGATCCGCCGGAAGAAAATAAGTTGCCGCATGAAATAGGGATGAAACTGCGTCTCAGCAGCCGGTACGATATCGTAGGCGATGCAGCGCGTGAACTGGAATTTGTCAGCCGTGTCCATCCGGTGCACTACTTGCGCTATCCGGATACAAATGAAGAGTAGATTCTTAATCGTAAGATTGGAATGCAATGATTTATCAAACACATAGCTTTAATCGACCTCATGCGGCCGGGGTGTCGGAGTGGGTTCTTCCCGTCGACACCTGTCGATACCCGTCGACACCTGTCGATGAACCCTTGCGAAACCATGCCGCCGGCGCCTGCGGCAACGACGCCTCCCGGCGCGGCGTCGCCTTGATTATCGTGCTCGGCATGCTGGCGTTGTTGATGATTCTGGGCGTCGCCTTTTCGATTACCATGCGGACCGAACGCATGTCGGCCAACTATTACGTGCATCAGGTCCGCGCCGAAAATGTGGGCCATGCCGGTTTGTCCAGGGCTTTAGAACAACTTGAGTTCGGCGCCTTCACTCACGAAAACAAGATATACCCCGAGTGGCGTGTATGGAGTTATACAAATGCTACCAGTATCAGGGTGCAGGTTACGAGCGAATCCGGCGCGAGTATCAACTATAGGTTCGGCAGTCTGAGAAATGATTCCGATCTGGTGCCGTTTGACGGGAGCAGCCAGGTGAGTCTTAATCCGGATGCTCTGGCTAGCCGGCCGCTGGGTGAACCGCCTCCTGATGGAGAAGGTAGTGTAAGTTCGGGCGGCTCGATTGTCATTCCTGTTCCCGGTTGGGTGCGGATCCGGGCAGGCGATAATGAGAAATGGGCGGTTTACGGGCGTGAACCTTGCGTTACATTGCTTACGGACAATGTCCTCGATTACATACCTGCCGGAGAGTTGGCGAGTGTAACCGATGACTATGTCACAGGCGAGAATGTGCATTGGCTACGCACACCTTGCAGGAGAAACTCTTACGCTTACCTGATACTCAATACCAGCGGATTGCTTGACGCCAATTACGCCGGTGGCGGCGACCGCCACTACGGTGTCGATGCGTCGGAGATCGATCTCAATGTCGATCCCTTGTTTTTCCAGACGCGCGCCAATCATGGCCGGTTTGAAACCCTGGCCGAAATGGCGGAAATTTTCGGGGAACCGCCCGCCACCATCAATATCCGCCCGCCGGTTCCGCTGGGACGGGTCGAAGATGGCACGGCGACGAATGACCATGTATTGATTACCGGGGATCCGGAGGAATTGGCAGATGAATTGATCGCGAGGGAAAACGAGATTGTTCAGGCTTTCGTGAATAGCGGGCTCAGTGAAGAATTTATCCCGGCCTTTAATAATAAATCACCGGCGGAAATTGCGTTTTACAATCTTATCGACTACGCCGATGGTGATCGCATACCAGGCAATCTGGGCGGACTAATTAGCGCCGGCGATATTGACTTGAGCATTCCGAGTGTCGAAGCCAACCCGATGTTTAACGAGTTTTTTGTCGAATATACAATTGAATTGGAAAAGCGCGAAGAAGAAGAAGGCGAACAAGTAAGCTGGGATTATGAA
>PXCX01000311.1 GCA_003565195.1 PVC group bacterium
CGATTCGGGCCGCGACGCGATTCGCGAAATCGAACAGTCGATCGGTGATCGGGCCGGTGATGCGACTCCCTCCGGACGTCATATCGACATCGTCCCGGAGCGTTGCTTCCAGCCCCTCTCCCGCGGCGGCGTTCTCAATCGGTGGCGAATTGCCGTACGCAACGTCCAGGGCAATGCAGGCGTCGCATTCGCAGAATGCCTTGCCGTCATTCGGCGAAATGCTGACAATGTCCAGCTCCGGATCCTGATCAAATGACTCCCGAATCCGTTGAACCATCAGGTCGACAACCTGGGGATTGGAGGTGCATAGCTGGGCGCCGTGTTTGCCGTTAAAGTTTTCCGCATCGCGACCCCGTACGCCGTTGATTTCCGCGAAAAACTCCGGATGGGATCGTGCATATTGGAACGGACTGACAAAGCGGCCCCAGGTGTGACCGATCAAGCCCTTGAGCCCACCCATGCGATTGCGCTTCATCCACTGCCGAAAGTGCGCGTCACAGGATGATGCGCACATCATGTGAAATTCCATGATGCCCCACTTGTTGTGCGTGTCATCCGGCATATCCACATGCAACAGATGGCGCCATTGATAATCGGGGCGTTCCTCAAACACCCCGACCGGAATCCGTAGTTCCTGCTGACGGGTGAACACCTCACCGTCATCACCCGGCCACAGCCAGCGAAACCCGCAGTATCGCTCAAGAAAGGTGTAGACCGCATTGTTGAATCCGGACCGATGCCGGGCTTCAATCGTGATTTCCTCGGCGGACACGCAGATACGAAACCCGTCAGGTCCAAGATCGTATCCGGTCGAGAGCGGTTTGAAATACAACGCCACCGGAGCCGGTCGAACGGGTTCAAGCGAGTATTCTCCGCCGTCAACATAAATCCGGACGCCCGTGGACAATGCAATGCCACGGAGCAACTCAACAACCGCATCATGGCAATGCGGACGCAAGGCGTCATTCAGATTCATCAAAACAACCCTGGTCCTGGACTGACCGTCCGCAACCAGAACACAGTGCTCGGATTCGTCTTTCGTGTCTCTTTTCATGATTCACCTTTCGCTTGTGCATTGGAGGGGGGCAGGAGGGTTACAGGGACGTCGCTTTCCAGCACTACGACCGTATCGGCGTTGGAAAAAATCAGGTGGTACTCACCAGCAGCGAGTTCCGCAGGCAGGGACAGGGCAACATGCCAGCGATGCGGATGCCAGCGCCCGGCATTTTTGGTCCTGAACCGCTGCGTTTTCACGACCTGAATATTCGTGACGTCCGTCTGTCTGCCATTCGTGCCGTCCAGCGTGACGTTGACTTCCGGCTGGGTGTCCTTGTCCAATGCTTCGGGCAACTGCACGAAAATGCTCAAGCTGACCGGTTGATTCGCCGGTTTCCGGATCCGAACGGGCGGCAGCGTATCCGCTTCGATGAAAGCGTGGTCCATGGGTACGCCCCAGAAGCTGCTTTTTACAACGCTTCGAGGACCACTCCTTTGATCTTCATCGTCGCATCGCGTCATGGCCAGCACCGGAAACGGCGCGACCGGCTGCTCCGCGTTGGCGATCGCATGCAGCGCCGTGGGCGCGCCCTGGAAATAATGGTGTCCCATCAACCCTATATGCGGTCTTTCCAGCATCAGGTTGATCAGCCCCAGATACGCCGGATTGCCCGTCCAGCGGTAGGCCTCGGCGAAGAGAAACAGCCGAACCGTTTGATCGCTTGAATAGAAAAACCGGAATTTGTCGTCCAGCGCGCGCAGGATCGCCTTTCGCGCGGTCTCGTCGCCGGTGGCCCGATAATAAATGTAGAGGGGGAGCAGCCACTCGTTGCTGGTCTTGTAATAGACGCCCAATGCCATGTTGTCGTTCAGGCCGACCGGATTGTCCAGATCGATCAGAATGTAAGCCGCTTGGCGGGCAAGTTTTTTGAAGGTTTCGTCTCCGGTATGTTGATACAGGATACTGAGGTTGCAAAGATGGTTGTAAATGTATCCGGTCAAGGACCTTTCGGAGTCTGCGTGCGCCCGGTAGGCGTCCGCCCGCATGTCGAGCAGTTCGGCGGCATATTCGTCGCCGGTCAGGAGATATTCCAGTTGCCAACCCTGCGTCCAGAAAAAGCTGCAAAGCGTACTGTGATCGCCCCAGTAAAACGGCATATCACTGTGAACCGGCGGCAGCGAGCCCGATGGTCCGCGTTGTCCGTCGGCAACCCCTCCCCGGATTTTGCGGCCCGCGGTCCAATGGGCGATTTTCAGGTCGCCGGCAAAACGCGTGTAATGCCGCGCGTAATCGTAGTAGCGCCGTTCGCCGCTGCGCATGTAAAGCAGCCAGGCGCTTCGGTCGAGTTCGTAGTGCCCGTGACCCTTGGAGAGCCGGAACCATCGGTAGCCGTGCCCCACGGTAACGTTTTTGCCCCACATGATAAAGCCGGTGCGGCGCAACATTAGATGTCCGTAGGCGTTTCCCAGCGTTCTCGCCCAAGCATCCGAAATTCTCGCTTCGACCTCGGGAAAGCGTTCCGTGTCCTTCGGGTGCATGGGCCAGCCGACCGCAGCCGAATTGCCCAGCCATTCGGGATCGGCCTGAAGCAGCGGCGGATGCGCGGCGGCCAGGCCCCGGGCCTTCAACCGCTCCCCATCCACTGCATCGGTGCGCGGCAACAGCCACAGGTCGTGGGTGCGTGCCGCGCCCTGCGCGTTGCTGGGTTGTTGCGCCACCCGGGTGCCGACCGCGGGTCCCCTTGCGCGATTCGACAATCCAAAAGGTTGTATCGCATTGTCGGCCCATCGCTGCCAATATTCGTTCACCAGCGTCACCGCCCGGAAATCGAGGTCGCGCCCGCTGCGCCCGGACCAGAAGGCGACACGCGCGCCGTCGGGGCCGATGGCGATCTCCTTGGGAAAGCGCTGCGCCAACTGCGGCATCACGACCATCAGCGCATGCCCGGCGTAGCGCGCTTCGGCCCAGTCGCCGGCGACGTCCGTCTCCAGCAGCCATGGGTGCACCCACAAGTTGCCAAGGTCCGCCAGGGGCGCCTCCATGGCCCGAGGTGCGTTGGCGCGGGCGATCACCGCCCGGAACGCCCGCTCCATGACATGCGGGTAATTATCCTGAAGCATATAGAGTTCAGCATCGTCGGGCGTGACCGCAAACAGCGTTTGTTCGCGCCCGGCCAGCCCGGTGGAAAACATGTCGGCCTGCTGCCGTTCGTCATGGTTTTCATCACGATGATCACGAATCCGGTCGGTCATCGTCGCTTCGCTCAATGCAAAGACGGCCTCGTTCGGGGTATCGGGTGTGTTGAAGGCCAGTCCATAATCGCGAATCCACAGTTCGTTCGTGTCTTCGGTCAACACCAGAGAATGCGTGATGCGCAGCGCGGGACTGCCCGCCGAAAGGTAGAACCAGACGCGGGCGCGAGCGACTTGCGCGCCGTCGTCGGTCACGTACCATCCCTCACGACGGATCACCGTGCGCACCGGTCCCTGCTTGAGGATGCGGGTTTCGATCTCCGCCGCCTCCCCGGCCACGCGCGCCAGGCGGTCTTGGTTGTCGATCAAATAGGCGCCGTCGCCGGCGTTGGCCAGAAAGACCGTTTCACCCATCCGCGCG
>PXCX01000045.1 GCA_003565195.1 PVC group bacterium
CGCATGATCACCAGCAGAGAGGCTGCTTTACGTCCGTAATCGGACAGGGTGTAGACGTACCGATTGACGGGCCGTTCGACCAGGCCATGTGCTTTGAGTGCTGCGCGAATTTCGGCCCCAGCACGAATGTCCAGTAGTCGAGCCGTTCCTGAATGCGGTGTGGTTCGATGCGATCGAAGCAGTTCACGGGTCTAAGGATAACCGGTATTCGGGATCTGGGCAAGGTTTGACAGCCGGACTTGACGCCACCTGCCCGATTCTGCTACATTTCCGCCATGAAAGCGCTCATTCAGACCGGTTCCAGCGGGCGATTGCCCGTGCCACCCGAAAGCGATTTCTTATCTCTCGTTGCCCGGTACATTAACCAAACTTTTATCCGGTAGCGTCGTAACGCAATCGGTAGATTGCGTCGTTGAAGGTAACACGCCTGGGGTGCGTCACCTTGTAGATCCCGAATATCCCGACTGGGACATGACCAACGTCGGCGCCATTATTGACACACTTCCCTCACATGGAAACCACTAATCAGAGAAAGGGGAACTCATGATCCTCGACCGCTTGTCCAACGCTTACCGGTATGGTGAAATCCATCCTCGCATCCGCCGCGCACTTGACTATCTGGCCGCAACCGATTTCGCAAGCCTGCCCGATGGTCGCAGGGATCTCGAGGGAGACACCCTGTTTGCATTAATCCAGCGCTACAAAACCAAACCCGCGGCGCAGGGCAAATGGGAAGCGCACCGCAAGTATATCGACGTGCAGTACATCGCCCAGGGCGCCGAAATCATGGGGCGCGCCCATCGGGAGCAACTGACTCCGACGCAATCCTATTCCGACGAAAAGGATGTTGTCCTGCTGGAAGGGGATGGCGACTTCTTTACCCTGAACGCCGGCGACTTCGCTTTGTTGTATCCCGAAGACGCGCACATGCCGTGCCTGGCCTGCGGCGAAGTACCTGTTTCAGTGATCAAGGTTGTCGTGAAAATTCTTGTCGAGAAGACAGGGCACACACAGGCAGGCGCGAACACTTGACGAGTGAGGAAACTCTGAATGCCGGACCAGCCCCCGAAACAATAGAGCCGGGCGGTTTTTCTTCGTTCTGTCGGCTTGCGGCAGAGGCGTCAGGATAAACGGGTCTGTGTGTTCATTCGCTTGATTTCCATGTTTCGATTCGTCACACTTGCGCCACCCTCGGTTGCAGGTATCCCCGCGACGGGGCAATGGGCATCGGCGCTTGCGTGAAATGACGCGATGGACCGCTGAGGACTTCGCAACCGGTTTCCCAATAGATTTCCCGGCATTTCTCGACATCCTTGCCGCGGTTTTGTTCGGTCTTTTCCTGATCATCTCGCGGGTTGGCGCCGATCTCGGCCCAGAACAGGTTGGCCCCTGCCACTGCGCCCAGCGTGCACGGCTCATGCGTGCAGTTGCCGCGGGTGATCCGCGGCATGGCCAGGCGTGTTGCGGCCACGATCTGGGCCATGCGCAATTCCGAGATTATGCCGTACTCCGCCAGGGATGTATTCGGCACGGGAATGCGCCGCGCCGCGCCGCTGAATGCCGGGCTGATAGAAGCAGTGAAGAGAATCATCTCCGCCAATTCGTCATTGGTGTGTTCGGGCCCCACGGGCTCCACACAGGTTCCCACCCAGAGTCCCGCCTCCTGGTGGTTGCGGATGGTATCGAGTCGCTTGCGCGGTTCGATCCGGTTGCGTCGGCCTTCGTCCAAACGAACCGCATGATAGACGCCGTCGAAACCGGCGTCCTTCATCTGCTTGGCTTGGGTCAAGGTCGTATCGCCGGTATTGGCGATCAACGGCGTTTCCGGCTTGATATGCCGGCGGATGTCGCGAGCGATATCGAGCAGCTTGCCGAAGGGATAATCGGCCGTGGTCATGGTCAGAACCGCATTGGCGCCTTCCGCCTCGAATTTGAGAGCGAAGGCAACGGCGTCTTCGGCCGGCAATTGCCATTGGCTGTTGAAGACCTCGTTGTGGGCGGCAAACGAACACCAGTCGCAGTTTCTGCCGCATGGCGCCAAGTCCAGCGCAAATTGGCCGTGAATCTCAACCTTGTTTTCGGCGACTTCGGCGGAAACGCGCCGGGCTTCGGCCATCAAGGCGGCGGCTTCCCAAGACGCGGGAGGGTAGGCGAGCATTTCCACAATTTCATCTTTTACAAACCACTCCGCACCCCGCGATTTTTCAATCAGTCGATCAACATTCATGCGTTTCTCCGTTTTTGCACCTCACCTCCGCCAAGTCAACCACTTGTCAAACATTTTCACAACCATCGGTGTCGATTTGCGGGAAAATCTGAAAGCGGCCGCCTTTCCTGCGGTCGACATGAGCGGCGAAAATGGACGGCGAACCGAATTCCGGCCAGCAGAGTGCGTCAATGCTCCCCGAGTTCCCCACCAGCGCCGCAGTTCTCAAATCGCCGATGAGCCCGTACTCTTCAACCCTTGGATATCCGTCGTTTTTTAGTTCTCGCCAAAGCATGTAACGCCTTCTCCGGTAGGTTGCGGCCACCTTTCACGAAACCGCCGCACCAAAGATTTCCAGCGGAGTCATCGTTCTCATTTTCTTTGAGTCTTGCCCGGGCTTTTTGCACCAGAATGTAAAGCACCGCCATGATCAGCAAAACGATGAGAACGAGAACCCACGGTACGCGTCCTTCTTCGATAGCCGTTGTTACGGCGTCGGCGCCGACCACATACAGAATGGTTCCCGGCAGCATGCAGACAAACGTCCAAGCCACATAACTGCGAAAGCGGACGCCGGTCAGGCCGAAACCGTAATTCAGCAGATTGTAGGGAAACAGCGGCACCAGGCGGGTGATGGCCACGATGATGTCGCCGTGACGCCTCGTCATATCGTCCAGTTTGCGAAAGCGTTCGTTCTGGCGCAGGCTTTCGGCGACCGCCTCGCGGGCGAAATACCGGGAGATTAGAAAGCAGAACGATGCGCCGAGCGTGGCGCCGAAAATCACGCTGATGACCCCGACCACCGAGCCGAATAAAGCGCCCGCGGCCATGGTCAAGGGCGCACCCGGTATGGCGGCGACAGCCGCCAGGGAATAGAGGGCGGCGAAGAGAAACGGACCCCACACGCCTTGGGCCGCGATCCAATCACGCAGGCCCCCAAGTTTCCGGTCCAGGCCGAAGGCGCGGGCGGTGATCGCGATGGCAAGCACGACGACGATTAGAATCAACGGCTGCAGCCTTTTTTTCATGGAGGATGTCTTCAAAATGGCTATTTGCTTGCATGTAAGCATGCAATGGGTATGCCATGAATCGGGGAATCCCCCAGTTCGGCATTCGAAATGCATTACATTACGCGCTCCTTGTCCGGGTTGTAGCGGCAAGCATCATCAAAAAACGATTTATTCCGGCGGTGTCTTGCATCACGCTGTATATCACCCAACGCGGGCTTCGCCCGCAACCCAGAGGTCAGAAATCAGCGGTCAGCAAGAATTCCGGCCTGACCCTCTGTCTTTCTGAACTTTTGCCGGTTTTTTCTGAAGTTTTGCCATAAGCGGCGGGTCTTCTTGAATCCGCGCCGCGATGCGGCGCTTTTGGAGTGCGGCGACAACGAGCGCA
>PXCX01000145.1 GCA_003565195.1 PVC group bacterium
CATTATTGGCGCGATGTTCAATCGCTGGTTACAGGAGAACGATTTCGGGTATATGAACCGGCACATGGGCATCAACGAACTGACCAGTCGAGACCATGAATCCTACACCGCCATCGGGGCTCGCCTCGAAGACCGTCAGGTCCTGAGCCGTGAATACAAAGGCTTCCGACGAGAGAAGATGCGCGAGGAGTCTGCATTGAAGCGCCTCCTTCTCAAGCGGGAGAAACAACGCACGACACAGGCTGAGAAAATCCGTTCCGAACGCGCAGCTCGCCACAGACTGACCCGTCAGATCAGAAAGCTTTCCGAGGCCCACGGCGATGCCAATCACCGCCGCGCGTTGCAGCAATCCCGCCGCGCACTGGAGCGACTGGTTGCGAAGCACAAAGCCAACCGGACCGAACGGCGGCGCAGGAAACAGGAGATCAATCAGCTAATAGACGATCAAAACCGAGCGGTCGAGATCGCCGGCAAGCGCATGGCCGAGAGTGTTCGCGAAGAGTCGCGATTAGCGGCCTTGATCGATGAGCAGTACGTGCGTCTGGATACCCGGCGCAAGGCCTTCATGGACGCCATCCGCATCAGCTCCAGGAATATCTTCTGCAAACTGGCGATGGCGTTCCGGCCCCTCTACAACAACTACCGTGACGATCATTTCATCGTACGGGAGTTGACCCGCTCATCCGGTATCATTCACAAGCGCGACGGCATAGCTCATGTCCTGCTCATGCCCGCCATGCAGTTCCAGCCCGCCACAAGAGACATCGTGCAGACCTTCCTGGCGCGAATCAGCCAACGGATTAACGAGCACTTCGAGGGCCGATCCATGCCCATCCATATCCAACTGCTCGATGAAAACAGCAACGATCTCGACATCGATCAACACGGCCTGAGCTGGGTCTCTTCCCCCTCATAGAAGCCCGCCCCCTGGAGCATTCAACTTGCGAGTCAAATTACCGAAATGCCCGTTTTTTACTGAGGTCTGGTATTCATATTCGCAGTTGATGCAGTACCTCGGAGATATCTTATAAGGAAACACTGCACGCTTGGTGATCATCTTGCAGAAACAGTGATTTAATCGTCTGCTACATCTGTTCCCGTTGTATCGGGTGTGACGGTGGGACCGATGTATTCGCGGGCGATGATGACGTTGTCGAAGTAGACGATGTTGACAGCATTCTTCGTCCAGCGGTCAGTGACGTATGATTCGAGAGTCAATGCGTTCGCGTGCAGCGTGGGGCTTGTGCGCCAGTTGATTCCCTTCCAGTGACCGATGAGCTGGCCGTCGATCCAGAAGGCCTGTTCACCGTCGGCTTCGCCCGGTGTGTTCTCCTTGAGCATTAACTCGGCGCAGATCCATGTGCCCTTCTCAATATTATCGCCCTCGGCGGGGCGGAAACTGTTTCCCCAGTATCTGCCGTCGGGACTCTGCGTCATTTCATGCCAGTAGCTATAGAAATTCCACTGTCCCGGCGGCGGCCGGCGTCCCCAATCGCCCCAGGGTTCAAGGGCGGTTGAAAAACGCTCGTCCCCTGCAGGACGCGTGCCGGCACCACCGAACCCGCTCCAGCGGCCGGCACCGCGCAGACCGCGATTGGCGCGCAGGGTTACGAAATGATGCACGTAATCGCAATCCGGATCGAACCGGGTATAGAAGCGGACAAAAACCCTGGGCGCCGGCTCGAACCATTTGGTCACCCCACCGCCGGTGTTTTCCCCCAGGGTGGCGGTGACACGCAGCGAACGACGCCCGAGAAGGGGATCGCCTGCAGGGCGCTCAACCACTGCTAGAACCGCGCCATCCTTGTTCCGCAACTCGTCCCATCGCTGCGCCAGATCATTATCTTCAAAGTTATCGGCAAAGATGACGGCTGGATGCTCGCTCACGCCGATGTCCCCGGGAAATGCCGCGGCCAAACCCTTGCCCTGCGGCAGATCGCTTTCCCCGGCGATATTGCGTGCGCCAGTGGCGTCTCCCCCAACAACCGCGATAACGGGAGCGTTCATCTGCATGAAGACCAGAAACACGACTATCATCCTGCATGTTTTCATAGGACAGATGATATCACGGTGACGGGACTTGAAAAGAAATTTAACTTCTACCTCGACTTTCCGCCTTGCGGTGGCTACCAAACAACCATGCACGAATCAGACCTGACCATAGCGCAGCGCGCCGCGCTGCGGCCAATATCCGAAATCGCCGACTCGCTTGGCCTTGAAGCACGGCAATGGGTGCCTTACGGGCGCCACGTGGCCAAGGTCGACCCATCCCTCGCCGCTGAACCGCGGCGCGAGGATGCCCGCTATATCACGGTTACCGCCATTACCCCCACACCACTCGGTGAAGGCAAAACCACGACCGTGGTCGGACTGGCACAGGGACTGGGTCATATAGGCCGCCAGGGCATGTGCGCGATCCGGCAACCGTCAATGGGTCCAACTTTCGGCATCAAGGGCGGCGCCGCCGGCGGTGGATACAGTCAGGTTCTGCCCATGGAGCAGATCAACCTGCACCTGACCGGCGATAACCACGCCATCAGTGCGGCCCACAATCTCGTCGCCGCCGCCCTCGACAACCAGATATATCACGAGTCGCGCTGGTCGGCCGACTACTTCAAACAGCGCGATCTGCCGATGCTGCATATCAACCCGTACACCATATCATGGAACCGGGTGGTGGACCTGAACGACCGCGCGCTGCGCAATATTGTCACCGGACTCGGCGATTTGAGCGACGGTCCGATGCGGCAGGGCGGCTTCGACATTGCCGTGGCCAGCGAATTGATGGCCGTACTGGCGTTGGCCCGCGACTTGCGCGACCTGCGTAACCGTATCGGCAGCATTGTGGTGGCGCAATCGCGCACCGGCAGGCCCGTCACCACCACAGACCTGGGGGTCGCCGGCGCGGCCACGGTACTCTTGAAAGACGCCTTGTGGCCGAACCTGCTGCAAACGATCGAGGGCCAACCGGCATTCATTCATGCCGGGCCTTTCGCCAATATCGCCCATGGCAACTCGTCGATTGTCGCCGACGGTGTCGCTTTGTCGCGCGGCGGTTTCCTGGTTACCGAAAACGGGTTCGGCGCCGATATCGGCCTGGAAAAGTTCATTGATATCAAGTGCCGCGTGAGCGGTACGTTTCCTGATGCGGCAGTGCTTGTGGCCACGACCCGCGCCCTTAAAATGCACGGTGGCGGACCGCCGGTGAAATCGGGACAGCCCCTGCCCCTCGCCTATACGGAACCAAACCGGGAACTGCTGCGTGTCGGTCTCGATAATCTCCGTGCGCATATCGGCGTGGTCAATCTTTTCAATATCCCGGTGGTGGTGGCGGTCAACGCTTTTGAAAGCGACGACGTTTCAGAGCTCGAATACATCCTGGCGGCAGCACGCGATGCAGGGGCCGCAGATGCTGTTATCACGCGACACCATGCCGAAGGCGGCGCGGGCGCGGCGGCGCTGGCCGATGCGGTGGCACGCATCGCCGACCAACCCGCCAGGGAACCGGCCCGACTCCTTTACCCGCTTGAGATGTCGCTTGAAGAGAAAATCCACACCTTGGCGACCCGTGTCTACGGGGCGGCGGACATCCAGCTCAG
>PXCX01000199.1 GCA_003565195.1 PVC group bacterium
TTCTGGACGGATAGTCCGCCAATATCGGTCTCCGGTCAACGATAGCGGGCGACGAGAGCGGTGGACGATTGAATTCTCCTAACTCGTTATCCGCTCTCGTCGCCCGTTATCGTCCGCCGACACTCTCCTCCCCCAGGCCAAGGTAGCGAGTTCATGCAAAATCCGCACCTTATGGCAAAACTTCAGGGACAATCCCGGAAAATTGACGCTCACTTCATTCTGTGATAGGGTTGACCTCATTACCATCAACACTTCAAGCAGCCCGGCGACGGGCATGGCAAGGATCTTGAATATGAGCGATTGCGAACTTCAGATGAACGACCGGGTGTTTTGTCCGTTAACAAGCCTTGAAGACAGGGAGCAGGGACTTGATGCAACCTTGTATCGGCATCAGGCAAGCGGCGCCCGGATTCTCGATGTACAGAGCCGGGATTGCGAGAACCTATTATCGATTTTGTTTCGGACCCCGCCATCCGACAATACCGGGCTACCCCATATTCTGGAACATGCGGTCCTCGGCGGGTCACACAAGTATCCGGTCAAGGATCCGTTTTTCCACATGCTGAAAATGAGTCTGGCAACCTTTTTGAACGCCATGACGGGACCTGATTACACCATCTATCCCTGTGCCAGCAATGTGGCGGCGGATTTTTTCAACTTGGCGGATGTCTATCTGGATGCCGTGTTTCATCCACTGCTCCAGCCTGCTCATTTCCGTCAGGAAGGTTATTATTTTACGTTTGCCCCATCTGGCGACCGCAACGGCCGGTTGGTTGTCAAGGGAATCGTCTACAACGAAATGCGTGGCGCCTATTCATCGGCCAACGAACGGATGCAACGCGCAATCGAACGCGGTTTGTTCCCCGATACGCTTTATGGTCTTGATGCCGGCGGCGATCCTGACTGTATCCTCGAATTGCAATACGAGGACTTTGTTGCCTACCATCGCCGTTTTTATCATCCTTCCAATGCGCTCATCGTTCATTACGGCAACATTCCCGCGTCATCGTGGATGCCGTTTCTGGACCGCCGGCTGTCAAGTTTCACAGCGCAACAGCCGGCGTCTATTCCCCCGCCCCAGCCTCGCTGGGCGCGACCGCGCCGGATCGAAGACACCTATCCCATCGACACCCACGAAACCCGGCAACAACGAAGCTACCTGGCGCTAAGCTGGTTGACGGCGCATCATCCGACGCCCACCGAGCAGATGGCCATGGAAGCCCTGTTTCTCATGCTGACGGGTCATGCCGGCGCCCCGTTGCGACGCGCCCTGATCGATTCCGGATTGGGTACGGACTTGACACACACCTACACGCATGCGTTCGGCCGCGAATTGACGTTTCATGTCGGCATCAAGGGGTCAGAACCGGAACGCTGCGAAGCGTTCGAGAAACTGGTGCTGACCACCTTATCCGCGCTGTCCGAGCCGGGAGCGCTTGATCCGGAAACGATCGAGACGGCGCTAACCCGGCTGGGATATATGTTCCAGGAAATCAACGAAGGATACCCGCTCAAACTGGCGTCGCAAATTTACAGTTCCTGGTCTGTAGACGACGATCCGTTCACCTGGCTCAATGGTCGCGCGGTCCTGCAGGAATTACGCCGCCAAATCAAACAGGAAACGGATTTTTTCCCCCGCCGCATCCGTACCTGGCTATTGGAAAACCCGCATCGGTTGACCACGGTCATGCGCGCCGACCCGGAACACAACGGGCGCCGGGAAGCGGAACTTGCCGCCCGTTTGCAAGATCGGCAAAAGAATCTCGGTAGCGTCGGGCAGCAACAACTTCTTCGCGAAGCCGGCGAACTGGAAACATTTCAGCAACGAAACGAATCTGCCGCAGCCATCAACAGCTTGCCGCAACTGCGCGCCCGCGATTTACCGCCGCAGCCACCGTTCATCCCCACGACGATCCAACGGCAATCCGATTCCCTCACGGTCCTCCGCCAGGCAGTTCCGGCGAACGGTGTCAACTATCTGGTTTTGGCGATGGATGTAGAGGAGTTCAGCGCCGACGAATTGCGGCTGGCGAATACGGTGTTTTCTCATGTAGCCCTGCAAATGGGAGCAGCCGGCAAAGATTATGCCGCCACAGCCCAACGCATCTCGGCACATACCGGCGGCATCCATTACGAACTACTGCCGACGACGAGCCACCGCGATCCCGAGCGGCTGGTATTGCGTATGCTGTTGCGGACAAAATTCCTCGACGTCCAGGTTGAGCCGGCACTGGAACTGCTCCGCGACTTGATTTTCGCACCGGAATTCCATGATCGCACCCGGTTGATGAATTTGTTGACGCAACTGCGCGAACAACATCACAGTCACGTGGTGGAAAACGCCCTGTCATACGCCATGCCGCTGGCAGCCCGTCATGTAGGGCCGCTTAATACACTGCTGAATCACGTCTCCGGCCTGTCCGAATTGCGCCAGGTCGACCGCTGGCACTCGCAATTTTCCGCCGATCCGACCGTGCTGCCGAACCGCTTACGGGAGATCTCGCAAACCGTTGCCGGCGCCGGTCGCTGGGTCGCTTCGTTCACGGGATCCGACAGTGTCTATGATCGTTTCAACGCCGCCTGGCGCGACTGGCAAACCCTGATGCCACAGGGAACAGACTCTGAACAGCGGACCGCGATCCCTTTCACCGAGGCAGGGACAGCGCCGCGACAGGGACTCGCAGCGCCGATGGATGTCGCGTTCAACGTCATGAGTTTGCCGTTGCCGCATGAATCGCATCCGCATGCCGCCTTGATTGAAATCGGAGCTCACCTCTTATCGTTCGACTATCTGCTGGATGCAATCCGCTTTAAAGGCACGGCCTACGGCGGCGGCTGCGCCTATCGTCCCGACCAAAGCGTTGCGCATTTGTACAGCTATCGCGATCCGGCCATTGAGCAAACGCTTGAAGTATTTCGAGATTTACCCGCCGTCGCGAAACGCGCGCAATGGCAGCAGGAGGATATCGATCGCGGCATTCTGGGCGTGGCCCGCAAGAACCTGCGCCCCATCCGTCCCCAATCGGCAACCCGTACGGCGCTCTTCCGGCATGTACGGGACGTAAGCAACGACACGTTGCAGGCCTATCACGAGCGACTGCTGGCGGCGACGCCGAAAGCCGTCAAGCACGCCCTGGCCGAACATCTTGATGCCGCTCTGGCGAACGCGGGCCTGTGCATCGTATCCTCTCGCGAACGGTTGCAACAACTGGACGCAACCCGCGGCGATGCCCGCCTGGAAATCGAGAATGTTCTGGGAACGTGAGAGTAAGGAAAAGACTGTCGAACCCAAAACTGTGGACTGACTTGAAGGCCCTTCGTGCTCGCCTTTGTTTCAACACGTCCTCATGCGGCTCATCAGGAGATTCGCCCTCCACAAGAAGGTCAAGCATTGCGTGATATGATCGGAAACCCCACCTGGAGGGCGAAGCTCCCGCTGAGCCGCATGAGGACAAAAGGAAACAGAATCGAGAACAATTCGAGTCCGCGGTTTTGGGTCGAGGGAAAATGCTTGACAATTTTTCCGATCCAAA
>PXCX01000294.1 GCA_003565195.1 PVC group bacterium
CAGAAAATCACACGGCACCGGTTTTTGACGGACACCGACATTGAGACGATCCGTCACGGTTGATGGACGTTCATGTTCTGGCACGACGACTAAAAAGTCCAAGTCATTGATGTTGCCGTTGTCTTCACGAACCGCCGAGCCGAAAAGCAGTGCACGCAGCGGCGCGACTTGTTCGACAATCTTGGGGACGACCTCACCAACCCACCGATGAAGTTGACGTCGAGATGCTTTCATGACTTTATTATATCCGGCTTGTCAAGCGCTGTATGACGTGCTATCACTATGAATGAAACAAGGAGGTGTAATATGACGATAGCAACGGTTGGTAGCCGCTATCAAGTGGTGATTCCACGGCGGGAACGGGAACGAATCGGACTGAAACCGAATGCCAAAGTGCATATTGAGGCGCACGATCGGTACGTTATCTTATATCCGGAAACCGCCAGCGGATTACGAGGACTTGGCCGCGAATTGACCGATGGCCGCGACGCGACCGATTACGTGAAACAATTGCGCTCGGAATGGACCGATAGATCATGAAAGGCGCTACTGCGCTTAAGAGATGAGGCCGAGTGGTGATTGATTCGATGGTGTTGATCTATCTGTTCGAAGATGCACCCAAGTATGCTGCACTATGCGACCGCATCCTCAAAGAAGTCACGGAGTGGCGCTACCGGGGTGTCATCACACCGGTTACCGTCGCGGAATTGCTGGTTAAACCGTTGGAAAACGATCGTAAAGACATTGCGGATACCTATCGTCGTGGCATACGATCCCTGCCCAATATTGAGCTTGCGTCCATGACTTTCGAGACCGGCTGTCTGGCAGGCGCTTTGAGGGCGAAATACCACCTGCCGTTACCCGATATGATCCAGACCGCCTTTGCGCTGCAATCATTTAAACCGGCAATGATTACCAACGATAAGGCGTTGCGCCGTGTCCAGGAGATGCAAGTCTTCCTCTTGGACGAAATGCTGTGAACCGCAAAGTTCCATTCTTCTTTATGCGGCTGGATACCGCCCTGCACGGTTCCTCGTAAGGCGAGTTGATGATCAGACGGTCAATGGTCGCGCGCGGTATCAGCCTTCCTCCGGCGGCGTGAGTTTTTCCAGGGCTTCGATCAACCCCGGCAAATCTTCAATGACCGTTTTCCACACGCGGGCAACATTGATCTCGAAATAACCATGCACCAACCGGTTCCGCATACCGACAATCTCCGGCCACGGTATTTCGGGATGGACATTCTGAAACGAGGACGAAATTTTCGATGCCGCTTCACCGATGACCTCAATCGACTTGATCACCGCAAGCTGCCGCATGCGATCCAGACGAAACATTTCCCATGATGTCGCGCCAATAAAATCCACGGCTTCGCGGGACGCCAACAGCATATCCACCAGCAAGATATCATCAGGCCGCATACACGACCTCCGCTTGTTCCAGAATTGCTTTGCGTCGCAGGTAGTTCCGACTCGATTCGATCCCCGCCCGTTCAACCAAATCGACTTCGCGGCCGAATAACGCCCGCAATTCATCCTGTATGTGAACCAGGTCGAAAAGCGAATGTCCGGCATCGGGGGCGAATGTCACCAACACGTCGATATCGCTGTCGCGACGGAAATCCTCGCGCAGCACCGAACCGAACAACGCCAGCTCGACGATTCGCCACTTCTCGCAAAACGCGGCAATGGCATCCTTCGGAATGACAATCTTCGGACTCATGCATCCACCTCCATGACTTTCAGGCTCTCGATTCCACGGTCGTCCACGATCTTTACCGCAATCCGTCGATATTCGTCCGGCTTAAACGGCAAGGACACGGTCCCGCGATAAGACTAGATCGGCCGCTTCTTGATCGTTTCCTTCATCCTCGCCATGGCGGTCTTCCTGTCTTTCGGACGGCAGCCCTACAACCCCTGACAGGCTGGCGCACGATTTTGCGAACCTGATACTCAAAACAGTCCTTATGTCCCTGTTGGCCGCCATCATACCGAAGCCCCCCGGCGCGGACAAGCCAAAAACAAACAGCCAGGGTCTCAACCCTTCAGCAACCTTGGTTTCTCGTGTGTCTCGGGTGCTTTGCGTAATTTTGCAACGGCCTGCCTTAAGTCGGTGTGTCCCGCTAAGTCCAAGCCGTTGCAGAAGTCAATCGCGTTGTTCCAGGTCTTTGTGCTCGAGTTGCCAGCCAGATCATGCGGTGCCTTGACCCACATCAGCCCCGTCAGGTTGTCCGTTACCGTGCTGTTGATCGACCGGTGGGGTACTTCGCTCGATAAACCGCTGGTGGGCGAGATCGATTGGGTGATGCGCAAGGGCGATGTAATCACGCTCGTCGACTGGAAAACCTCAGCCCGGCGCTGGTCGAAGGATCAAGCAGCTAAAAGCTTGCAACCCACGGCGTACCTGTACGCGTACCGGCAATTGCATGGCACGGAGCCATCGATGCGCTTCGATGTGATCGTGAAAAACAAGACACCGGTGGTCGAGTCGCATCCGACAACGCGGACGTTGGATCAGTTCCACCGGATGATCGAGTTGGTCAAACGCGTCGAATCAATGATCGCCGCCGAGCATTTCCTGCCCAACGAGGGCGGTATGTATTGCGCCGGCTGCCCGCATCAGGCGGCGTGCAAGGCGTGGCATCGGGCGGAGGCAAGGCAGTGCATAAAAGGATGTCCCTCCGGTAAAGCCGGATCCCAGCGCCCGTGGTCAACCAAGCTAAGCATTTCGCGGCTATTCGGCAACCGCCAGTCGCTGTTGGTCACGGTCGCATCAGCCCATACCGATGTCACTACCAACGCATTGCAGTAAAGCAAAGCATTGGTCCAGTTCATGACGCCGGCGGAATTCGCGTCACGCAACCATTCCAGCCACGTCAGGTTGTCACGCACCACCGTCCCGTTCAGGTTCGTCGTAAATCGCGGTTCCGGACACGAGACGCCAACCCGCAGATCGCCGTCATCGTGCGCAAAGTAGCTATTTGTCTGTCCCATCAGCACATTCGTGTGTATTCGTGTCTATTCGTGGTTCCCAAGGGTTTTGCAAGAGCGGGACAAAAAGGCGGACAGAAAACCGCTATGAAATGTACGATCTTTTGCTGACGGCCAGCCGTCGAGGCCGAATCGACGAAGACCACATGCAGGAAGGGCTGGCGCTCCTTGCGGATATTCCGCTCGTTTTTTATGATCATCAAGAAAATATGTCTGTTTCCTTGCTTGACAGTGAACAATAGTTTCTAGTATTGTTCATTATAAAAAGTTTTGCGGAGGATTAGGGGCATGATTCGCGATGTCGTTTTAATGCAGAAGCGGGAATGGAAACATCGGCTGGCGGAACGCTATGTTGAACGTGACGCAGTATTGCGTCTGTCCGGTAATGATGATCTGATCCGGGTTGTGGTGGGGCCGCGGCGTGCCGGCAAATCGTTTTTCGCGCTTCACACGCTGGCACGCTCCGGGAATTGCGGCTATATCAATTTCGATGATGAACGCTTGTTGGGTATGCGCG
>PXCX01000151.1 GCA_003565195.1 PVC group bacterium
CACGGTTGATTATGGCCGCAGGTGACCAGGTGCCGATCGAAACACCCTTCGAACGCATCGCCCGGCTTGCGCAGTTGGTCGAACGGTATGGCAGGTATTAAGGAGTGAAGATCATGAATCAAGGAACCGTGTTCGCGAGTGGGGAAACAGGGTCACTCATAATTAACTTACCCATAACGCCAGATGTAATACAGCGTGTTTTGGAGGGCGGCAGGCCTCTGCCGCCCTCCTGTCCAACAACCGCATCGAGCGCGACGAGGTATGGCGCCTCATGCGTATCGTTGATGACCGGATAGACCAATAAATGCGTAACACATCAAAGCAACCGAATCTTCTATTCATCTTCCCAGACCAGTTGGGTGCCTGCTACATGGGTACTTACGGGCACCCGCAAGTCTGTACGCCCAATCTGGATCGGTTAGCTGGTGAATCGGTTCTCTTCTCAAATGCCTATACGGCTTGCCCGATCAGCACTCCGTTTCGCGGCACACTGTTTACCGGGCGGTATCCCGTCCAGACAGGGATATTCCGCAACGAGCAGCGTATTCCCGAGAGAGAAACGACACTCGCAGATCTATTCAATCGTGCCGGATACGCGACCTGCTATGCAGGCAAATGGCATCTTTGCGACACACTGCGGGGAATCTGGGTGCCCCCCCATCTTCGAGGAGGTTTTTCTGATTTCGTGGGCTGGGACTGCGGCCATGTCTTCCACACCGACCAGCAGTATTTCGACGGCGACTCGCCCGAACTCCTGACAATGCAGGGACATGAAACCGATGGGTTGACTGATATTGCCTGCAGCCGCCTTCAGCAATACGCTGAAGGCGAAAAACCATTATGCATGTTTCTGGCCTACCAGGCGCCGCACCCGATCTGTGAACCGCCGCGGCGCTATCTTGATATGTATCGAGACCGTCCCCTTCAGTACCGTGTTACCGTGGACCATAACGCTCGTTTCAAAGGTTACGGCAAATCGAACGGTGGTGTTCAAGAGATTACGCTTAAAGACTGGACGGAACGCTACTTTGCCGAGATCACGCACTTGGATGCCTCAATCGGTCGATTGCTTGCGCACATAGAGGGGCTTGGGCTTCTGGAAAACACGATTATCGTTTTCACGTCGGACCACGGCGATATGGGCGGCTGCAAGGGGCGGTTCGAGAAGTCCGTCTCCTATGAGGAGGCCACCCACGTTCCCTTGATCATACGCCTTCCCGGTCAGCAGCAAGCGCGGCGGATAGACGCCCTTTTCTCCACAGTGGATTTTATGCCAACCCTATTGGGGCTCTGTGATCTGCCTGCCGCAGAGACAGCGGAAGGCGTTGACTATTCAGATCTCATCAGAGGGTTGCCCGAAGCCCAGACGCGGGAATATCTCATTATGCAATTCAGCACCTGGGCCTGTATCCGGTGCAACGATGTCAAGCTTACACTGAGCCTGGATGGGAAAGAGGCAAAGGAACTTTATCGTTTGGACAGTGATCCATTTGAACAGGATAATCTGATCGAACGGGAGCAGGAAGGCAAAACCATTGAAATGCTTCGCAATGAGTATGTTACACATCTTACAAATATCGAAGGGCGTTCCTGATCGGACAACATCAGTGTGCGCGTTATCAGCGTAGCTGGAGGAAAGGCATGAAACTCGACGGAGCGATCTTTCCAGAGACCAACAACCCGGAATTCTGGATCGCGGGTTCACGTGGCATCCCCAAAAAGGATGCCCGACGCATTGTGGCGGCCAGCGAGTCCTTGGCGGACGACCCTCGTCCACCATGCGCAAAGAATCTCTCCGGACATGAGCGCTACCGCCTCAGACATAGGAACCAAGGAAACAATGAATACGAACGAACTCTTCTCGCTGAAAAATCAGGTTGCCGTCGTCACCGGCGGCGCCGGCTGGATCGGATCGCACATCAGTGAGGCACTGGCCGAAGCCGGCGCCCATGTCTATGTGGCTGACATCAATGAACCAAACGTTACCACCTGTCTCGAACGGCTGCGTTCACGCGGCCTGAAAGCGGATGGCTGGATAGGCGATATCCTCACCGATAAGACGGCCCGGGCCATGATCGATGATATCGCAGCCGCGACCGGACGTCTGGATGTCCTGGTGAATTGCGCCGTGAAAACCAAATCATCGGCACTGGACGATGTTTCCTTCGACGACTTGCAGTTCAGTTTTGAAGCGGCTTCCGCCTGCCTGGTCACCGCCCAGCAAGCGGTTCTTGAGATGCGCAAACACGGCGGCGGCCGGATCATTAACATCGGCAGCATGTATGGTCAGGTGACCGGTTACCCGGATGTGTACAAGGACTTGGTGCCGCCCAATCCGATCCCGTATCAGGCCGCCAAGGCGGCGGTTCATCATATGACCAAGTACATGGCGGTCTACTGGGCTAAAGACAATATCCGGGTGAATGCCATTTCTCCGGGACCGGTGCCCAACCCCGGCAAAACGGCATACTCCGTCAATCCCGCCTTCCAGACATTCGTTGAACGGTTATCGCAACGCACACCGCTCGGCCGGGTCGGCACCCCGGATGAATTCCGCGGGCCGGCCCTGTTTTTGGCTTCGGCGGCATCCAGTTTCATCACCGGCCAAATCCTTTTCGTGGATGGCGGATGGACCTCCTGGTAACAACCCCCGTCTTACGCAACGTGCCGTTTCGCGCGTCACCGTAAATTCAACGGGAGCGCTCAATACGGTTGCCCACTGACCGCCGTCGCCATACCAGTGAAAACTCTCCTCGGTTAACGCCAGGCGGGCGCGGTAGTTTCCCGGCGGCAAAAACGCGCACCCGATCGGAGGCCGTCGATTTCCGGAAGCCGAACCGGATTCAGCTTCGGCAAAAATATGCTCCCGACCGAACCCAGCGTCCGGGTTCGCGTACACGCCACCACCGGGATCACGGGTCGTCACCGTAAGCGGCGCCGAATCACGAAGTCGTGGTCGCCGTTGCCGTTCGGCATGAAACAGAACATGCAACGAACTGTCGGCGTATAATTTTTTGGCGACGGTCCCCTGTTCGTCAGTCACGAAAAAATCGAACAGGAGATAGCTTCCGGCAAGGTGTTTATCGGGAAAACGCGCGTATTCCCGGTCGGAAATATTGGTCTCTTGCCCGGGCAAACTCCAGCGCCCGAGGCGGCCAATCCTCTCAAAGGCAACAAAATCCTCGTGGTCGCCAAGCAATTTGACTTGATAGGCAAAATTCGGTTTCAGATGACGCGCCTCAAGTTTCCCGACAAATGTTTCCGCCTGTTTTAGCCATGTCAACGTTACGATCGGCACCGGTCGTCGGCGATTCCCGGAATAACAAAATTCCTCAATAAAGTCGCGCGAATAGGCATAACCGCCGATATCGATAAACCGTTGCGCTTGCCGGAATTCCTCCGCTTCAAGGTCCGCCGGTGGGGAGAGTCGGACACGCGCCCGGTTCTCCGGGTCACGGTATTGATCGGGATTCCGCTGTTCACTCTCCAAACGGCCGGCACCC